>DMUD01000103.1 GCA_003476475.1 Cytophagales bacterium
TTGATGGAAACCAAACGCAAACGCAAACTTATAACGAGTTTTTTAGATACGACGTCAATGGGCAAGTGTACACCCAAAACCCCACGCGGAGCGGTTCTTTCAAAACTTCCTACATAACAGCCATGACGGCTTTCAAGAATGACGACCCTCTGACCAACAAAAACGAAAATTTCGAACAATATGCAGAAAACAGAAAAATCATCATGGCAAGGCTCAACGGACTGGGGCCGGGAGCTGGTGCGGGACGCTTTGATACCAATTCGCAAGACGTACTGATACCGGCATTTTTGGCCGCCTACACTGGCCGCGATGCCAATAAAATAGCCCTTAGTTCTTTTCCTAAAATTCCTTTGCCCAACTGGCGCATAGACTATGGCGGACTTTCTTCGGTAAGGTTCATCAAACGTTACTTTAGCAGTGTAAACTTGAACCATAGCTATACTTCTACCTACAATGTAAACAACTATACCAGTTCGCTTACGTACGGTTCGCAGTTTGTGAACTCGAAAAGCAGCGTGTTTGACATTCCACGCGGCGATTCCATCAACTCGCTAAGTGTATATTTGCCGGTTTACGTTATTGGTCAAGTTTCTATCCAAGAGGCCTTCAGTCCACTATTGGGGATAAACATGAAGACCAAAAACAACATCACATTCAACATTCGTTACAACCGTACCCGAAACTTGAATTTGAGTACTTCCAATTCGCAAGTAATGGAAATGCGCAACGCCGACTGGAGCATGAGCGTGGGCTACACCAAAACCGGCATGAAATTGCCCATAAAATACAAACAGCGTGTTTTGGTCCTGAAAAACGAGATAACTTTCCGTTTCGACTTTACCATACGCGACACCCGCACCGTGCAACGCAGAATCAACGACATAAACGTTATTACCCAAGGCACCCAACAAATCCAAATCAAACCTACTATCAACTATCGCATCAATGACCGTCTTAGCCTACAAATTTATTACGACCAATCGATCACGGTGCCAAGGGTATCCAACTCCTTTAGAAGGGTAAATACTTTGTTTGGGATACAATTACGCTTTAGCCTTTCATAGAAAAGGCCTAAGCCCTTGCAACACGTTTTTCAACCAAATTTCTCGTCAACCTTCCTTTTTATATCGGCGCAAGTGGCCAATCTCTTCTGGAAAGTAGCACAACCCGCTTCCATTCAATAGCCAAATAGGCATGGAATTTTTATCTCCTCCCCTGTTTTATTCTTCTATTTTTTGTTGTAATTTCATTACACGTTCTTCCTTTCGAAGGACGCCAAACTATTATTTAACTTAAATTTTAAAAAACCATGACGCTTACAAAAACATCAAATGGCAATTTGCCCTCAATTGGAAATCTTTTGTCCGATTTGTTCGACACCGACAGTTTCTTCAACGACACAAACTTTCGCAGAAGCTGGATGCCCAGCGTAAATGTGATAGAGGATGACAAATGCTATGAGTTAGATTTTGCCGTACCCGGACTGAAAAAAGACGACTTCAAAATAGAAGTGGACAGAGGTGTATTGTCTATTTCGGCCGAAAGTAAGTCGGAAAAAGAAGAAACCGACAAAAAGTACACTCGCAAAGAGTACAATTACAGCTCTTTCAGCCGTTCGTTTACCTTGCCCGACAATGTGAACGAAGACCAATTGCAAGCCAAGTACGAAGACGGTGTGCTGAAAGTCGTATTGACTAAAAAGGAAGAGGAAAAATCGAACAAAAAAACAATCAAAATCAACTAATCTCTTCTATGGGTGTGTTCGAATGGGCACACCCATATTTTTTTTTTCGGGTACAAGCATAGGCTTGCGCAAGTATTAGGTAAAACCAATTTTAAAGTCCAAAAAATCAATAGGTATTGACGTTTTAGGTTAATAGACAAAAGTAATGGTTTTTAGTTTCGGGCATTCATATCGAATTTGTTCAGTTTGTTAATTTTGCATTGAAAGCCAAAACGGAGGACTGCTCTGCTGGGGAGTACTTTTCAAGGGATAGGTTTTCCAATCGAAGTAAGGAGTGCGGCCGTCACAGAATGCCTTTCTATATTCCATACTTTTAGAAGCAGATGCCTTTAAAACCCATCTATAAATTTTATTTCCCTTACTTTGGTGTGGCCATTATGGTTCGGTAGTTTGCTCTTTAGATGTGCAAAATGCCCGTCTATGGCATTGGTGGTGTTGGGTATGCGAACTTCGTTTTGTCGTACCACACAAACAAATAGGTCAGGTTTTGGAGGGAGCTGAAATAGGCACTGCGTAATTTCCGATGGGTGTACATTGATTTTTGTGTTTGAAGATTGAGGGTTCTCTTGTTGAGGAACGCCTTCCATTTAGCAAGCCAATGTTCCAGTGCTCTCACGATGCATTCTTTGCCCGTTTTGGTAGGCAGACCCACAAAAGCCTTCAATTCTATTGAAGTGGATGATTTGGGCCTGATGGAATTGGCATATCTGCACTGGCGTGTCGCCAAATGATTGAACTAATCCAATTCCTTGCGCCCGTCGCACACTACGGCAGCAGTGCGGAATACTTGTTTTAGCAGTTCGTTGTACTCTTCTGTGTAAAGCAAATTGGTCTCGGTAATTACAAAATATC
>DMUD01000135.1:0-1489 GCA_003476475.1 Cytophagales bacterium
TGACTGTGCCAGTACCCGAAATAGCAGTGTAGGATGCAGTTGATGATGGTGCTGAACCTTGTTTGTACCACACATAAAACATGCCTCCATTGGCAATAGTTTTGCCGCCGTCCACGTAGTTCCCAGTTAGAGTAGTGTTTCCACCTTGGCATAAATCTATTGGTTGAGTCGAGTTGGTTATATTTACCGAGGCAGGTTTGTTGCAACAAGAAGTTACATTAACAGTAACAGAACTAGTTTTACTAAATCCTAATTGGTAAATATTCACATCATCCAATCCGATGACACTTGCGCCACTTTGCCCTCCAGTGGCCGCTGGGCTTACAATGGCCACAGTGACACTGCCTGTAGCAGTCGCAGTCCATGCATAATCCAAATTTACCCATGTGTTGCTGTTAAAAGGAATGTCGGAAACTGATTTTACCACGGTTCCACCTACTTTTATCTGCACATTTACTGGTGCAAAGCTCCATTGGTCGTTTTTACTCAAATTGAGGCTGAGTGCCCATAAGGATACACTATATGAAGAATCTTTCACAACAGAAATCGTTTTGCTTAGCAATGTTCTTTCAGCGCCCACGTCAACTATTGCTATCATGTAATTACCAGTAGAAGTATTTGACGTGTGGTCTGTTACTCCCGTGTTTCGTGCAGGATGATATACTTTTGTTTCACCATTTGTGATACTGTATTGTCCGTTCATAATACTTCCTGGGCTACTGTTGAAGGTTAAAGTGGAAGTAACGTCTGTGTTGCCCAATTCAAAATTTGAATTAGCAAACAGTTTTGTTTTGGGAAAACGGGCTTCTGCCGAATAGGTAACAGCGCCGGGTGTCATTGGCTTGGCTGTTGGCGTTGCAGTATTGGCATTAGTCAAATCTGTTGCTGGTGTCCATTTTATGATATATCCACCTCTGTTGGCTGTAGCAGATAAATTTACAGTTCCACCAGTGCATACAGTGTTGGGGGTGGCAGTAGCTGTAACCGTATTGCAATTCGTTACTTTCACAGTAATGGTATCTGTTTGAATGCCATCAGTTCCAAAGGATATATCATCCATTGCAAATTCATGTCCCATATCTGTTCTGCCCACTTCAGCTACAGTCAATGTGGCAGATGTGCTGCTGCCCGAATTCCAAATAGCTTCTACATTGTACCAAATACATTTGTCGGTAGCAGTAAAGGTTTTTGTTTTGGTTGCACTATTGCCTACTTGATAGATATCCAACTCTTCCCCATTTATCAATAATTTAAAGACTGGAGGAGCACCACCAGACCAGTTGGCTAATTTCATCTTGAATTTATAATTCACGTTGGGAATTACGGGTTTGTTAGCTTGTTGCCAAGCAAAATTGTCTAAGGCGTATTGAACAGTATTGGCAGTAGCAGTACCAGAGGCACTTCCTGGACTATGTGCATCGGAATAGAAAAAATTGTCGCCAGGAACGTTTGAATAAAAGTTGTCGGTTGGTGAATCGCACCATGTAGA
>DMUD01000135.1:1775-2590 GCA_003476475.1 Cytophagales bacterium
TCCAAGCCGTTATTTTAGTGGACTCTACTCTATACTGACCATTTGCCCATGTATCAGGTTTGGGTTTAGGTTTGTATTTCGTCGAAAATGTTTGCGAATAAGTGCCGGGAGGTGCATCATTAATGCGAGTGTCGAAAGAGGCAAAAGTCCCATCGGTTACTGCGTTGAAAAGAGCTACATCTGCTTTCACTACAAATTTGTAAGTGCCTTCTGGCAAGCCCGAAATAGTGGTGACCATTGAATTTTTGCTACTCAACGCCGCCTGTGCGATTGGATCTGAGCTACTCCAAGTAAAATTTCCCAATCCACCGCTAGCCATCATTGTCAAACTTTCACCTAGGCATATAGTAGTGTCTTTAGGTGCAAAAAGTTCTCTTTTTTGTTGGATTACTGCTTTTTCTGAAATACATGAATTGTTGGAGATGAAACTTGAATTTTGGGCTACACGCAATGTGTAGGTGCCATCGGTAGAGGTTGAATAAGTATTTTTCCCAACTCCTGATGCGACAATTGTACCATTCCCATCTAACCACTGATAAAACAAGCTTGAATTCAAACTTGTGCCACTGGCAGAAAGGGTTACCGGATAGTCTGTAGGGTTGGCAATCAATTTTGAAGAAGAGAGAGAGAAATCGCTTCCTGGTTTCACACAGCAACCTGAGCTAGTTTCTGTGACATCCACTTTTACGTAATCACACTTGGTGGAAATTTTCCAATCGAAAATGAGCGGTTGCTTCATGCCCGATAGGTTTACTGTTGAATTGTACACGACAATTCCAGTGGTAAGTGATGGTTTTAAATAAGTAGTATTTTTG
>DMUD01000306.1:0-313 GCA_003476475.1 Cytophagales bacterium
CTTTTATTTGCATCAAAAATAGGAGGGGACAAACAACTTTCAAAGAAAGTACATGACGAAACTAAGCGTAAACATCAACAAGATTGCCCTAATTCGAAATTCGAGAGGGGCCAACCAACCCAACCTTCTGAAAGTGGCAGCCGATTGCGAGCGTTTTGGGGCGCAGGGCATCACCATTCATCCCCGTCCAGACGAGCGCCACGCTCGTTACCAAGATGTATTTGAGTTAAAGTCGTTGGTTGCCACAGAATTGAACGTGGAAGGAAACCCCATTCCTCGTTTTATACAAGTGGTTTGCGAGGCCAAACCCCAT
>DMUD01000306.1:652-3530 GCA_003476475.1 Cytophagales bacterium
CCGCAGGCCATTACTTCCGATGCTGGTTGGGACACCTTAAAACATCAAGTTTTTTTAAAAGAAGTAATTGCCGAGCTGAAGAGCAATGGCATCAGAGTTTCTGTATTTGTAGATCCTATGCCCAAAATGGTAGAGGGGGCAAAAGAGTGCGGTGCCGATAGGGTAGAGTTATATACCGAATCGTATGCAAGAAATTTTGTATATGATAAGAATCGGGCTATTGCCTCTTATTTGGAAGCTGCTTTGGCAGCCCAAGCAAATGGTTTAGTCCTGAATGCTGGTCATGATTTGAATTTGGAAAACCTTCATTTCTTTTATAAGCACATCCCCCATTTACAAGAAGTGTCGATAGGGCATGCGCTGGTATGCGATGCTTTGTACATGGGCTTGGAAAATACTGTACAAATGTATTTGCGCTGCTTGCATACTGAAGCTTAATAAAGCATGCGATGCCTGATGGTGCCGGGTATATTCTTCAAATCTTTTACCAATTCTTCGGAATGGCGCACATCGTTTTCGATGTCGGTTATAACGTAGCCAATTGCCTCGTTTGTTTTCAAGTATTGACCCAAGATGTTAATGTTGTGTTTGGCCAATATTTGGTTGATGTTGGCCAAAATACCGGGTACATTATTGTGTACATGCATTAACCTGTGGGCTTCTTTCAATTCGGGCAGTTGAATTTGGGGGAAATTTACGCTTCCGTATGAGGTGCCGGAATTCACATACTCGGTCATTCTGTTGGGCACAAACTGACCTATGTTGAACTGCGCTTCTTCGGTACTGCCGCCTATGTGAGGAGTTAGAATTACATTCTCCAAACCACGAAGTTCGTTTATAAATTCTTCGTTGTTGGTTTTGGGTTCGTAAGGGAAAACATCTATCGCACAGCCTCTTACCTTGCCCGATTTGATGGCTTTTACAAGCGCTGGAATATTTACCACATGGCCACGGCTCATGTTTAGGAAAATGACGCCATCTTTCATTGCATGGAATTCAGCCTCGCCTATCATGTCTTTGTTGCTTGCGCGACCATCTACATGCAAAGATAAAAAGTCGGCTATGCTCAATAACTCAATCAGGCTTTTGCATTTTTTGGCATTGCCCAATTGAAGTTTTTCTACTACGTCGTAATAGTACACTTCCATGCCCATGGCTTCGGCAAGTACCGATAGCTGCGTACCAATATTTCCATAGCCAATCAAGCCCAATTTTTTTCCACGTACTTCCACAGAACCCGTCGCCGATTTATCCCATTTGCCTTCGTGCATCCAGTTCGATTTTTGGATGATATTTCTAGAAAGCATGATGATAGAACCAATGGTAAGTTCCACCACGCTGCGCGTGTTGCTGTACGGTGCATTGAAAACGGCAATTCCTTTTGTGGTACAGGCTTTCAAATCGATTTGATTGGTTCCGATGCAGAAAGCGCCCACAGAAATCAGTTTGTTGGCGTGTTCCAATACTTTGGCTGTTACCATAGTTTTGGAACGAATGCCCAAAATAGAAACATCTTTTATGCGTTCGCACAACTCGTCCTCGTCCAAGGCACCTTTTACAAATTCTACATTATAACCTTCTTCTTTGAATAGCCTAATGGCTTCGGGATGAATGTTTTCAAGCAAAAGCACTGTCATGCGGCTTTTAGGATAAGATTGGGCACGGGGTAGGTTTTCCAAAAACAAAAACTCATCTAAAGTAGGGATGATATGGTCGGCCAATTCGATGACGGATTGGCGGCGTACATTTTCGGTAAAAGCATAAAATTTGCTTGAAAGACCTGCTCCTTTGGGTTCGTAGTCGGTGTAGCCGTCGCCTATGATAAGTACTTCGCCCTTTAGATTCAGCTTTTTGAGCGTGGCTACTTTGCCTTTGTCGCCCGCCAAGGGATTTTCCTTGTCGCAGCCTATAATATTGCCTTCTTCGTCGTATTCAAAAGAATTGGCCAGCACATTTTCGGCTTTTATGCCCAATTCGGCCACTACGGGCACAATTACTTCTTTAAATCCACTTGAAAGAATATATACTTGTTCGCTGTGTGCTTCGAAAAATATTTTATTTCTATTGAACGAGTCGGAAATATTATTTTTCAATCGTTCAACCAGTTCTGGTACATGTCTTTTGTTTGCTTTTAAAATGGAAAGTCTTTTCGTCAAGGATTCAGAAAAATTGATTTTCCCTTCCATGCCTAAATTCGTGATTTCTTGTACTTGGCGAAGGCATTCGTCCTTATCGGGGCGGCCTTCCAACGATATTTCACACAACAAGTCCAAAGATTCTACCTTGGCCAAGGTGCTGTCGAAATCTATGATAAAAAATTTCTTTTTTTGAATCAAGCTAGTTTCCATGAGGGATATAAAAACAAATTAAGGCTTCAAATTTCCTTAATTCTGAGGGAAATTAAAAGTCAAATATTTGACAAGGCAGCATTGGGCATTTTTTGAACCATCTGTAAAATAAAAAAGCCTTTGGGTTGGTACCCAAAGGCTTTTTTCAAAACATAAAAAGAGATTACTTCACAAATACTTTACTTGTGCTTACATAGGCACCGTCGGCTGAAACGGTAACTAAATATAGACCTGAAGCAAGATTTGAAAGATTCAATTCAGTAGAAGTATTTCCACCAGCCACAGTAGCTACAGTGTTCACACCATTTGAAACAGAAACAGAAACGTTTTTACCAGCCAATGAAGGATAAGAAACGGTTACCATGTCTGAAGCAGGGTTTGGATAAACCGAGATAGCAGAAGCATTGCCAAACGTGTTGTTTGAAATACCAGTTGTGATAGCTTTAGATCCAAAAGCAATGTCTTGAATATGAATTTCACTTGCTACTCCACCAGGAGCTGCTGTTGTTCTGAATTTCAAACCAAAGCCA
>DMUD01000330.1 GCA_003476475.1 Cytophagales bacterium
GTCGATGAGGGCTCCCCTGCCAGTATTTACAATCATTACATGTGGCTTCATAAGCCGAATAGCCTCATGGTTAATGATGTGCTTGGTAGCAGGATTCAGCGGGCAGTGCAGCGATATGATATCTGATTCGGTAAAAAGTTGTGCTAAGCTGGTGTACTCTACTCCTGCATTGACCAAAACTTGGTTGGGCGTGGGGTCGTAGGCTAAAACTTTGCAACCAAAGCCCTGCATGATATTTGCAAATGCAGTGCCGATATTGCCAGTGCCAATTATCCCTATGACCTTGCCATGTAATTCGATACCCGTGAGACCTTCCAAAGAAAAGTTGCCTTCTCTAACGCGATTGTAGGCCTTGTGTATTTTTCTGGAAAGGGCAAGTATAAGACCTACAGCATGTTCGGCAACAGAATGGGGCGAGTAAGCGGGCACTCGCACCACCTTTACGCCCAATTTGGCTGCCGATGCAAGATCCACATTATTAAAACCAGCACAACGCAAAGCCACTACTTTTATGCCCAACAGGTGCAAACCTGTCAATACTTCAGCATCTAATTTGTCATTTACAAACACACAAACAACCTCGCAACCTTTGGCCAATGCATAGGTTTCTTTTGTCAAACTTGCATCGAGATAAGCGATGTGGTAATCGAAATTTTTATTGGCTTCGTCAAAAAAGGTTTTATCGTACGATTTGGCGCTAAAAAAGGCGATATTCATTTTGATTTGTGTTTGAGATGTAAAGTTAAAATCATCGAACTTCAAGATGGCAAACATCAAAAATATTTGCAAATACAAAAGGCTGCCCAAAATGGACAGCCTTTTGTCACAATCTTTGTTTCTTAAATTTAGCGATTTATCAACAACGTCTTGCTGGTAATTTTACCGCCATTGTTTACCGTAACAATGTACATTCCGTTACTGAAATTCGAGGTTTCGAATGTAACAGTATGGTCGTTGGCAACTTGGGTAGCCAAGGTGGTACCCATGGCGTTTTGAATGGTGACTACCGCATTGGCAAAATTTTGGGCAGTATACACTTGCACTTTATCTGTAGCAGGGTTTGGATACACCACAATTGCCTCGGCAGAAGAAGTAACAAAGCCAAAATCTACAGCATTGGGTGCAACACAATTGGCGGCATCCAAACTACCAAGTCTAGGATGGGCAAAACAAGCGCCTTCTCTTGAAAAAATAGGTGCGTCTGTATTCAAAGTAAAATCACTGTTGGCAAATGATATTTGGTTTACATTGGCAGAAGCCACACTGGCAGCACCGCTGGCTAGTTCGAAGGCAGGTTTTACAAGCCCAATCGAATCACTTACCGATGTGGTCTTGTTCAATGTTGCCCCTGCAGTGGCTCCCCAACCAGATGATGGGCCGCTGGTTAACCATGTGGTAGCAGAAAAAGTAAAGCCGGTAGGCAATGAATTGGCAGAAATAAATGAACCCGTCGCGTTGGCCATCGTTGTGTTGCGAACCACCAAACTATCGGAAGCCGCCTTGGTTGCCGTGCTCGGAGTCAAATTGGCTCGGTTGTTCAATATCAATGTCCTTGGGTAACCAAATACCACACTATTGAATAGATTAGTAGCCACCGAAGTACGCAGTTCCATCGCGTTGTTGAACCTCGCAGCTGCCTCCGTATTCAAAGCATTGGCAGTAGCAGCAGTTGTACCACTTAGCAATGGTCCTACTAAGGTCACGTTAGACAAGGTGGGAGACGTGATAGGAAATGGGTTGTTAATGCCCGGATTCACCGCAGGAGTAGATGAACCCAAGTTCGTGTTGTTGTCGTGCTCAAAACCGTTTGACTGTCCGTTAGAAGCTGTCTCGTAAATACCAGGGTGGCGTACGCCCAAGAAAAACTGTCCGAAACCTCTGTATCCTTCGTCCATGTCGAAATCGTCGTCAGTGCCGGCCAACGCAATCAAGTGCTTGGCATTCACGGTACCGCCAAACCACTCGAAACTGTCGTCCTGGCCAAAGCTACACTGTACATAGTCGATGGTAGTACCGCGACCTACTGCAGCCAAAGTAAGCGAGTTCAATTCCTGGTTTATCGCATAAGCGTAACCGGCATACTCTATGCGCACATACTTCAACGTACCCGAATTGTCATTATCATCAGGCAAAGAAGAACCATAGTCAGACAAACGGTCGTTGGCTAGTGCCTCAAAAGGGCGACCAGACTGGTCTGAATTAGTTAAAGGAGCGTTGATAGTGGCTTTTCCACACAACATAATACCAGCCCAATCGCCACGTGTCCTATTCCCTACTTCTCTTTCGGAAGTAAATACGATGGGCTCTTGTGCCGTTCCTTCGGCCACTAGCTTGCCCCCTTTCGCCACTATAAGGGCCCCTATCAAAGAACCCGTGTTTTTACCCCTTATCACCGTGCCTTTCTCTATGGTCAGGGTGGCACCGCTCAACACGTGCACAGGGCCTTCCAGATAATATACATTGGTATTACTCCAATTCGCACTAGTCGTAATATCAGAATTCACAACTACAGCATTTTTAGAAGGGCCACTGTAACTTGCGTCGCCAGGATAGGCGGTCTGGTTGGGAGCAAAATTAGCCCATGGCTTCGTCCAGTCGGCCGATGCACCTACACCAAAGGCACCCCTATACGATACCTTTTCGAAAAAATCAGCTGGATTCTGGGCATACCCAAACAAACTAATACCTGCCAATAAAGACGATAATAAGTAATTTTTTTTCATGATTTTAGTGGTTTTTAACTTGTTGCAAAACTATCCTAAAGAGGTTACTCGAGAATGAACCTGATTTTATGAAATCGTTATAAACTCAAACCCTATGTTAAGGAATGGTTTAGAAAATGAATGGTCTAGTAGGTAAAGGTGAGACCAAAATTGATGCTGTAACCTCTTGTAAACCCAAATGGCACAATGTCGTTGCTGTCGTACTTTCCGTTGTCGTTTCTGTCTTGGTAAAATACCAATTTCTGAGCTAGCAAATCACCAATGGTCATTTTGGCTTGTAGATATTTGCCTATTCCTTTCGATACTGAAAAATCGAGGACTGTTCTCGGATTTTCCCATATCAAAAAAAACTTCTCTACGTCCACAAAAGCTATCCTACGACCAATGCGGTTTACTGCAAACGTAAGGTCTAGTTTCGAATCTGGGTTGGAATAGGTAACACCTGCATTGAACACATAAGGCGATTGACCTTGCAATGGGCGTTCTTTGACTACTGAGTTGTCATCCGTTTTCGACAAATCGACTTTCGAACGGATGAGAGTCACATTGCTGAACAACGTAAAACTAGAGAAACGCTTGGTTTTGAGTAAGCTATCCAGAACAGAAAGAGAGGTTCTGGCTTCCAATTCCACACCATAAATCACAGCCGACTTGGCATTTTGGTAACTAAACCTTCTGATACCAGTACCACCCACATTAGTATTTTCGATGGGGTTCTCAAATTTCTTGTAAAAGGGGTTGATGGAAAAAAACTGTCCGGGGACTGGAAAAATCTCGTATTTCAAATCAAAATTGTCGATTTTGGCTCTGACCAATCTGTCGTTACCTACAATTTCAGCGTTCAGGTTGGGATCGTAGAATACAAAAGGCATAAATTCCCGAAATTCAGGACG
>DMUD01000184.1:0-2221 GCA_003476475.1 Cytophagales bacterium
AACTTTCTTTGAGCCAGTTGTTGTAATGGATTTAATTAAAACTGTTCCATTATCAGAAAAACCTAATGATGAAACAAGAATAGAGGTACAACGAAATAAAAAATTGGTCTCTGATTGGAAATACAATTCTAAACTTAACTCAATAGATTTTACAACAACTCAAAAAGAAGATGATGTTATTGATATAATGTACTACATCGAAGAAAAAGAGTAGGTTTTCAATGTCACATAATTTCATACTACTATAGGAGGGATCCAAAAATCCTAAAAAGAGTAGGTAACATCTTAATTTACAATACAATGGCTAGAGAAATCACAACAACTGGCTCAAAGAAAGTTTCAACACTTTGTAAAGAGTTCAATGCAAATTTTCCTTACCTGAGATTGAAAATTTGTCCTCCAGAAGCAAAAGCTTTGGTCGCAAAGGGAGAAACCATTAATGGAGTTGACAATTCAAAAACACTTTCAGAGATACGAACCAAGAGAGGTGCTGGAGAAATTTCCTTTACAGGCAGTAAAAATGTAGGCAGAATTGAATGGGAGTTTGAAACCATTTTTGGGCTATACGTGCAAATATGCTACACCACCAAGGAAGGGAAAAGATATTACACTTCTGGTGCTGATGATAAAAAATCACTTACCCAATTGAATAGAGAAAAAACAGCAGAGGGTTGCAAAAAAGATGTATGGGAATAGTGATCTAAATTACTCAACACCATGGCATGCGTATTCACTCGCCATGGTATATAAGGTGTAAGCCGAAAAACCTGAAAAGAGTAGGTAACAATTTAATACACAACTTTTATGGCAGAATTTAGTATTTCGGGCAGAATGTCTGTAGCAGGTCTAAAAAACCAATTTTTGAAAGCTTTTGGGCTAGAACTCAGAGTGTACAATGGGCAAAAATTTGCCGACGAAAAAGCTACTCTTGCAAGTTTGAGCAGTAAAAAAGTAGATGATTTTGAATGTAAAGGCAATATGAAAGTTGGAAGCTTCGAAACAAAATTTGAAGCTGCTACTGGATTGAAAGTACAAATAGCCACTTCGCCAAATGCAAAAGTAGAGCCCAACCAGTTGGTCAACAACGAGTTCACACTCGCACAAGCAAAAACAAAATTTGGTATTTAGATAAAAAAGAAAAAAGGAGCACGCCGAAAATCCTGAAAAGAGTAGGCAACATCTTAATACATAATTTTTATGGCAGAGATTGCATTTACCGGAAACAAAACGTTAAAATCTATCAACCGAGAGTGGTGCGCCAAATTTCCTTACACCTATTTGAGCTTTGAGGCTGCAAATGGAAAATGGATTAGCGAGTGGTCACCAACTCATGCCTCCATAAGAGGAAAAAAAGAGGCTTCTGAACTCTCCACCACAGCTACCAAGCTAGTTTCAACTTTCGAAAGCCGCTATGAGGCTGCTTTTGGTTGCAAAGTAGAAATCAAGTATTCAAAAAATGGGCGTCTGTACCGTAGCTTAGGCGAGCACAACAATATGACTTTGAGCGAATTTAACGCTTGGGCAAAGGAAAGTGGTGGTTCTAAAATATTAGAAACCTATCCTGAGTGGTTTTAATCACCTTTCGCAAGGAGATAGCCGAAACGCCTAAAAGGGAGTAGGCACACATTTAAAAATAAAAAACGGTGGGAAAAATTTCATTCGCAGGGCAAACAACACTCGCAGACATAAATAAACAGTGGGGCAAGTTCTACCCCTGCACCTATCTAAGCTTTTTGAATGCACACAATAAAGGCCAGGCAAACTGGTCTCCAACCCACGCATCTATTCGGGGCAAAGCTGATGTTTTGGAACTTGAGGCGCCAGATAACATGAAAGTGGGAGAATTTGAAAAGCATTACGAACAAGTTTTTGGTTGCCCTGTCGAAATCAAGTACGAGAAAAACGGCCGTTTATATCGTACGCTGAATGAACAAAACAACCTTACGCTTGGTGAACTGAACAATTGGGCCAAAGAAAATGCGTGTTCTGTCATTACCGAAGCGCATCCCGAATGGTTTGAAGTACATGGTACTGCTACCCCACCAGCACCTACTCCAAGCCAGCTCAAGTTCCCCCATTTGACGCAAGAGGAAAAAGACAAGTATAGTTCAGGTGTGATACAAGTAAATGGCAAAGCGATGAACCGTACGGCTCTAGGCATTGTAGATGCTTATTTCACTTTATATCCCAACTCTACTTTTGCCGAACTGAAAGAGGCCTT
>DMUD01000184.1:2418-3921 GCA_003476475.1 Cytophagales bacterium
AACTGAAAGAGGCCTTTCCCGATTTTATCAATCCATCTGGCCCTAGGGCTCCCAAAACCATCTTCAAGCCTTTCACTAATCGCGATTTTGGTGTGGTGCATTCCTTGAACGAAATAAAGTCTGAATTTGGGAAGGCCAATTTGCCATACGATGGAATATTTTTTCTTGAGAAAGAAGAAATGTTCAAAACATCGGACGGTGTTACGGTAGTGGTAAACAAACTTTGGGAAAGCAAAGATACCCCTACGGGTAAAAGCGACTTAGAAAATTTGGCCAATCAGGCCTTGAAATATGGTATTGTCGTAAACAAATATGAGGCTCGTAAAGCATTTGGAAAGGGATCTTATAGTTTAGACATCCTTCAGCCCCAAATTCTTGAAAAATTATCGGGAACTATTCAATACGTAGACCGTGAAGTAGTAAGGGAAAAGAAAGTAATCCCATGGTGGGTATGGCTATTGTTACTCCTTGCATTTTTAATTCCTCTTTTACTATGGTTGGCTGGCGCTTTTGATTCTGAGCCCAAAATTGTACAAGTAGAAAAAGAAAAAATAGTGACAAGAGTGGACACTGTTTATGTGAAAGAGATTGAAAACTTGGAAGCAAAATTCAACACCGTACAGTACCAAGTGGGCAAATACGACATTCCAGAAGATGCCAAGTATGCACTGTACGATTTGGCCAAGGTGTTAGAAAAACAGCCCGATGTAAAACTGAAAATTGAGGGGCACACTTCCAAAGAAGGTGATGCGAATTTCAATCAAACACTATCGGCAAATAGGGCAAAAGCTGTTGTGGACTTTTTGGTGGCGAGAGGTACCGATTCCACCCGCCTTTCATTTGAAGGATTGGGCAGCAGCAAACCCATCGACCCTGAGAACTTGGACAAAAACCGACGTACAGAATTTATCATTATTCGATAAATAATTTAAATATTATATAAGAGTTAAACTCTGGTAATATCTTTTAGAGAAAAAAGGAGAATGCCGAAACGCCTGTAAAGGGAGTAGGTTATCAATTAAATTCAATTACTATGGCAAGTTCTAAAACAAAATCGGTAACTGGTTCCAAATACACCACCAAGACCATAACCAAAGCTGGAAAAGCCGATAAGCGCACGAAGCTAGGCGGCGGTAAATGATGGTGGTAAGTGAGTTTAAGTCTCAGATGCTCATTTACAAACCAAAAGAGCCACAAGACCAAACTCACATATTTCATTTTTGAATAATTGCATTATTTCACGTATAACGATAGTAAACTGCGCTTATTATAACAAGTCATGGAAGGTTTCTGACCTTCCATGCTTCAATCATTAGTGCGGTTTTACATCCCTTCAACAATTTCCAAATGATTCCTTGGCAAGGTTATTTAATACCGTAGTTCAAAGCAGAATTGATAAAAAAAACAAATAAATATTTTTATTTAAAATTTACCATGATTACAGGTTCTACAAGCCCATGGCTTTACGAAGATTTCAAAGATTTGATGGAACATGGCCAAATG
>DMUD01000268.1 GCA_003476475.1 Cytophagales bacterium
TACCTCATCATTGGGCTCACCATCATTTTTGCCATTACTGGTTTTGTACAAGGAAAGGATTGGTTGTTGATAGTAGAAACATCTATCGCGCTGGCAGTGGCCGCCATTCCCGAAGGGTTGCCAATTGTGGCGACGGTCGCATTGGCTTATGGCATGCTGTTGATGGCCAAACGCAATGCAATAGTGAAGAAACTTTCATCTGTTGAAACCCTTGGCAGCACCAATGTGATTTTGACCGACAAAACAGGTACCCTTACCGAGAATAAGATCTATGTAGATACCTTTTCGTTTCCAGAAGAAAAAAGGCAAGTGCGCATAGAAAATGATGTGCTTATTTTCGACAATGGTGAAATTGAAAAAAGCGAAAGGAATTTTGAAAAACTGAAACTAGTAGGTGCTCTTTGCAACAATGCCACCATAGAAGAAACTGAAAAAGAAAAAAAAGCATGTGGCGACCCTATTGAAATTGCCCTTATTCACTTGGCCAATGCTTCCAACTCATCGCACAAGGAAATTTTGGAGCAATACCAACGCCTGGCCGAGATTCCTTTCAGTTCGGAAACTAAAACCATGGCGATACTATATACCGACGGAGAAAAAGAAATTGTAGCCGCTAAAGGCTCGGTCGAAGATTTATTGGAAAAATGCAGCCACATCCAAATGGGAGAAAACATATTGGATTTCAGTCAAAAAGAAAAAGCAAATATCCTTACAGAATCAGAAAATATGGCTTCCAAAGGCCTACGAGTATTGGCATTTGGATACAGGGAAGGAAAAAAATTCGATAAAAAAGATTTTTTGGAAGAGCTCATATATGTGGGCATGATTGGCTTCTTGGACCCGCCCCGAATGGAAATAAAAAATGCCATTGTTTCGTGCAAAAGTGCAGGAATCAAAATCGTGATGATTACGGGCGACCACCCTCAAACTGCATTGAATATCGCCCAAAGAATTGGTTTGATACAAAACGGAGAAGAAAATGTCATTGCAGGAAAAGAGTTGCCCCAAGCCAACGCGCTTACTCCAGAATGGATAAAGAAAATCTTATCAACCCGCATTTTTGCACGCACCACCCCACAACAAAAATTGGACATTGCCCATGTGTACCAACAAGCAGGCAACATCGTGGCCATGACGGGCGATGGTGTAAACGATGCGCCAGCCCTAAAAAAGGCCGATATCGGAATAGCGATGGGGCTACGAGGCACCCAAGTAGCCAAAGAAACGGCGTGTATTATTCTAAAAGACGACTCTTTTACCTCGATTGCCGAAGCAGTGGCCCATGGCCGGGGTATTTTCCAAAACATCCAAAAATTTGTAGTGTACCTAATATCCTGCAACATGACAGAAATATTGATTGTAACAGGATTGGGTTTTTTGGCTCCAAACGCCAATTTATTTCCTTTGCAAATACTGTTTCTGAACATGGTGACCGACGTATTTCCGGCTCTGGCATTGGGTGTGGGAAAAAGCGAGGAAAATGTGATGAAAAAACCACCACGCGCGCCAAATGAGCAATTGCTGAAAAAAGGAAGCTGGCTAAAAATTGCCATCTATTCAATAATTATGACAGTAGCCGTGATTTTGGCTGTGTTTTATTGCAAAAAAAATATCCACGACGACCCTCGTTTGGCCAACAACGTGGCATTTGTCACCCTTACTTTGTCACAACTTTTCCATGTCTTCAACATGTCTTCTATGCGTTCTGGTGTGTGGAAAAACGAAATCACGCGCAACCAATTTGTGTGGCTATCCTTATTGGTTTGCATGGGCTTGTTGGCCTTGGTTTACTCTTGGCACGAAACCAGATTGATTCTAAAACTTGACCTTTTACCCAAAGAAGCTTGGGTGGCTTGCATCTTGGCGAGTATTTCACCACTTATTGTCATTCAAACCTACAAAGCCATTCGAAAAGCAGTGTTATAAACATAAAAATAAACACATGTATTTGGCTTTTAAAATTTAGAACTTGCCAATTTTGTAGATTTTAACCCCATTTTTTGCATACACTTTTAATAACAAAAAGGAATTATTCAAAATAGGCTGGTTTATCTTTTTGTCTAAAATTTTGCCTTCGGCTATGGTTTTTCCATTTTCATCGCACAATGTGTATTCACATCCCTCTAGTTCGTCTGGAAGGTGAATAGGGTCGGTGAATGCACTTGGATTAGGATATAAATCCGTTTTCAAGAAAGAAGCCTTGTAATCGTTGGTACCGTTTGGCAGGGCTTTCCACAGTTTGTAGTCGTCGTACAACTTTTGAGTTGCGGAAGAAAGCGAGGGCTGCATATATGACCATTCAAACTGAATCATTTCTGAAGTAAACCGCGATGCTTCTACCATCTGGCTATCCAATCGAGCCATATCGGCTGGTACCGAAGCAAAAGCTTTGTTGTTGATAGGCCAACCATCTGTTTGTCTGAATGACTCGATAGTGGCACCAAAAGTTCGCCCTTTGTTTGTACAAGCAGTTTTAATGGCTTCAAAGTAATGGGGAATGTCCACATCTACGTCTTTGGTTGTAGTTCCCACACCGTCTTGCGGATATATTTCGTCGATATTGGTAGCTGTTTGCAACACCGATTCCCACCAATTTTTCAATGCATCGGCCGGCATATTTGGACCAAAAAAAGGAGCTATCATTACTTTTTTAGCAGCAGATTTTGTCTTCAAATAGGCAGAAATATCTTTCAACCAATTGGCCAACAAGTCTCGCTTAGTATTCGACTGCCATTCCAAATCATTGATTTCTTGCGGAATGTACCAACCTTTAAATGCGATTTTGCTCCCGAAAAGATTCCAAAGCTCGTCGGCCACCTGCTTGTGTTTTGTCAACAAGACCGAATAGGAAATGGGTTGCGACTTGTCGACC
The DNA here is from genome assembly GCA_003476475.1 of Cytophagales bacterium. GTDB lineage: Bacteria > Bacteroidota > Bacteroidia > Cytophagales > UBA9547 > UBA9547. The sequence goes on from DMUD01000268.1 coordinate 2,873, forward strand.
GTATTCCATGTCTCGTCAAAATACAGGCCTAAGTAAACATCAACCTCTTTTTTCTCAGCCGCATTCAATATGTTGGCCAATGTTGAGTTGGTATACACCACATATGAAAGCGAGGAGGGGGTATACCAGGCATTGTCGCCATACACCCCATACTGAATCACAATCTTGTTCATCGAAACCTCTTGCATCTTTTGCATTTGTTCTTCCCATTGGGCTTGTGACCACTGACCACAATAACAGCCTGCCGTATTCCACAATTGTATAAATGAACCTTTTAGCAAGGCAGAATTGCCAGTTGGGAACTGGTGCGTAGCAATTTGCTTCAATTGGTCAAAAAAAACCGTTTTGGTAGAGGGAAAGCCGTTATTGGTGATATATAATCGCCAGGCTCCTATCCTATTCAAATCTATCGTTCCCGTTCCCCCACCAAATTTTGTAAAAGATCCGTAAGGCATTTCGCATAACGTCCAGTTGGGGTTGGCTAAAATAGAAGTATTGCTAAAAACCCATATTTCATCGCCCGCCTCAAAAGGATTGCCGTTCATGTTTATGTCTTCGTATAACATGAAACGGAACTCATCATTGTTTCCCACACTTCCTTTTACCATAATGCTCAGTTTGTCGGGCAAGTACGAAAGGTCGAGTGTGTTGGTGCCATAGCTTCTGAAACATTCCACATAGTTTCCAGCGACACCATTCAAGGCATAATTCATTTTCAAAGCAGAATTTTCCTCGTAAAAGGTGCTAAAATCAACACTTGTGGATACCGAACCGCCATTTCCACTCGTGTAAAAAGATGTAGTGCTATTGAATCGTTCTATGCTTTTTTCAGAAGTGGCAAAAGAAGTTACTGTTCCACCCAAGAACATACTTACTTTACAAACCAATGGCATCCAATCATTTTTTTTCATAAAATAAACATTCTAACAAGCTGATTATTAGTAAAATTTAGATTCTAAGTAAGCAAATAAAATTTTACTATTTTACTATTTGAGGTACTTTTGTTTGGCAGTCAATGTACCCATCATGAAAGTTTTAGTCATTCGTTTTTCTTCCATCGGCGACATAGTGCTTACCACGCCTGTAGTGCGTTGCCTAAAGAAACAGGTGGAAAACGTGGAGATACACTATTGTACCAAAAAAAGTTACGGCTCTTTGCTTGAGGCCAATCCTTACATTGACAAATTTCATTTTTTGGGTGAAAGTTTGTGGGAACTTGGGATAGCATTGCGAAAAGAAAAATTTGATTTGGTTATCGATTTGCACAAGAACACGCGCACACTTTTGCTAAAACTTTTGATAGGCGCACCCGCTACCAGTTTCAACAAACTGAATTGGGAAAAGTGGTTTTTGGTCAATTTCAAAATAAACAAATTGCCACGGCTGCATATTGTAGACCGTTATATGCAAACAGTTGAATATATGGGCGTGGTAAACGATGGCTTGGGATTGGACTATTTCCTACCTGCCAATGCCACATTCGATAGTGCTCAGCTTCCCGATTCTTTCCAAAAGGGTTTCATAATTTATGCCATAGGAGGGCAACACGAAACGAAAAAAATGCCGTTGGAGAAGATGAAAGAACTTGTTGCCTGTATTTCAGCTCCGCTCATTTTGATTGGTGGCAAGGAGGACGAAGCAACTGGTGAAAAGCTAGCTGAAATTGCACTAAAAAAACAGCCTATTTTGAATCTTTGTGGCAAGTTAAGCCTTCACCAATCGGCCTCACTTTTAGAAAAAAGCTTAAAAGTGTTTAGCCACGATACCGGCATGATGCACATTGCAGCAGCTTTCAAAAAAGAAATAGTTGTGATTTGGGGAAACACAGTACCCGATTTTGGCATGTACCCTTATGCCACAAAATTCACCTCTTTACAAGTAGAAGGGTTATCGTGTAGGCCTTGTAGCAAAATAGGCTTTTCAAAATGCCCGAAAAAGCATTTTCACTGCATGAATAAGCAGCAATTTGAAAGCGTTAGCGGTTAGTGTACTGCGACTCGTAATAGTTGCGATACGCGCCCGAAGTCACGTTTTCCAACCATTTTGGGTTGTTCAAATACCAGTCTACCGTAATGTTCAATCCTTCTTCAAACTGCAAGGAAGGTTCCCAACCCAGTTCCTTCATTATTTTGTGTGCATCGATGGCATAACGTAAGTCGTGCCCAGCCCTATCGGTTACATACGAGATTAATTTTTCGGATTCACCCTCTGCTCTGCCCAGTTTTTTGTCCATCACTTTGCATAACAATTTTACCAAGTCGATGTTAGTCCACTCGTTGAAACCGC
>DMUD01000179.1 GCA_003476475.1 Cytophagales bacterium
ATCTGTCAGCACTGATATGACAGATACAACACTCATCGTAGTGCCGGCGTCCAACACGTCAAGCGTTTTGTCGTTGGAAAGTAACAGACGTTGCATGGTTTGGGTGTCGCGCGCATCTGAAAGGTTTTTCAAATCACATTGGTTGCCCGAAACTGCGTTGATGACAAGGGCGCGGTTGCTCTCGCTTTTAGAAGAACTAAGTTTGATACTGGTAAGTATTGGGCTGGTTGGTTTTTTGACGAAGACTTTTTCAGACATTGTAGAGAAAATTCAAAATGTAAAATTAGGCTTTGCAAAGGAAATGCAAGACATTTTCCGTTTTGCTTTTTTGAATACATAAAATTCAGGTTCAATCTGTTTGAAAGCCTTATATTTGTCGCTCTTTTGGGGCAAAAATGAAAAAATACACCTTTACTGAAAAATTAGATACTCGTTCGGGTTTTGGTGCTGGCTTGTTGGAAGCTGGTAGGCAAAATCCAAATGTGGTAGCGCTTTGCGCCGATTTGACTGGCTCGCTCAAGATGGACGCTTTTCAAAAAGAGTTTCCTGCTCGCTTTTTTCAGGTGGGAATAGCCGAAGCCAATATGATAGGATTGGCAGCCGGTATGACCATAGGTGGAAAAATTCCTTTCACCGGCACATTTGCCAACTTTTCGACTGGTCGTGTGTACGACCAAATACGTCAATCTGTTGCCTATTCAGGTAAGAATGTAAAAATTGCGGCTTCTCATGCCGGTTTGACTTTGGGTGAAGACGGTGCTACCCACCAAATATTGGAAGACATAGGGCTAATGAAAATGTTGCCCGGAATGGTCGTCATAAACCCTTGCGATTTCAATCAGACAAAAGCGGCTACCTTGGCAGCTGCCAATTATATTGGGCCGGTGTATTTGCGGTTTGGTCGCCCAGCTGTACCCAATTTTACACCCGCCAATCAAACTTTCGAAATAGGCAAAGCGATTCTGCTAAACGAAGGAACCGATGTGACGATTATCGCCACAGGACACTTGGTGTGGGAGGCCATTCAAGCGGGTGAGGCATTGGCCGAAAAAGGGATCAATGCCGAAATCATCAACATTCACACTATCAAGCCATTGGACGAGGAAGCGGTGCTAAAATCGGTTGCCAAAACGGGTTGTGTAGTCACCGCCGAAGAGCACAACTACATAGGCGGGTTGGGCGAAAGCATAGCCTCACTTCTTTCTCGAAAAAATCCAAAGCCTATTGAAATGGTAGCTGTTCAAGATACTTTTGGCGAGTCGGGCACACCCGACCAACTGATGAAAAAGTACGGACTAACGTCCTCGCACATTGTGTCAAAAGTGGAGGCGGTATTGAAACGCAAGTAATTTATAGGGGTTACGTTTGCGCGTTTTCTAAAGCTTGGAGCGTATCTTAAAAATTCAATTTTTTTAATACTTCCTTAATGCCTGTAGTAGCTTTTTCATGAATCAAAGTTAGGTTTGGTCTTGTGGCTATAGTTGGCATGTTGGGGTCAACCACATAAATAGGAGCAGTGGGAGGTACACAGTCTATTAGGCTTGCGGCCGGATACACCGACAGCGAGGTACCCACAACAATAAAAATTTCGGCAGTTTTGGTCATTTTTGTGGCAGCCACCATCATGGGTACTGCTTCGCCAAACCACACAATATTGGGGCGCAGTTGAGAGCCTTTTTTGCATTTGTCTCCCATTTTCAATTCCCAACCGTCCATGTCGTATATCAAGTTTTCGTCGGCCGTGCTACGACTTTGAAATAGTTGTCCGTGTAGGTGTATGACTTTTGAAGAACCTGCTTTTTCGTGAAGTGAATCCACATTTTGTGTCACAATGGTCACGTCAAACTGCTTTTCCAATTCAGCAAGTGCAAAGTGGGCGGCATTGGGCTGGGCATTTTGGGCTTGTTTGCGTCGTTGGTTGTAAAATTCCAACACCAATGCAGGATTTTTCCTCCAACCCTCTGGAGTCGCCACTTCCATTACGTCGTAGCCTTCCCACAGTCCGTCGCTGTCGCGAAAGGTCTTGAGTCCACTTTCGGCACTAACTCCCGCACCGCTCAATACCACGATTTTTTTCATCGGCGAAACGGTTAGGGCAACACTTCAAAATCGTAAGAAATTTTGGCAGACGATTCAAGTGTTTTGGCAACAGAACAATATTTTGTCATAGAAAGGTCTATTGCGCGTTTGGCTTTTTCAGGGTCTACATTTCCAAATAGCTTGAAGTGCACATGTATGTCTCGAAATAAAGAAGGCTCAACGCCAGCTTCTCTCTCTCCGTCCAATGAAATTTCGATGTGTCGAAGGTCTTGTTTTTGTTTGTTTAAGATACTAATCACGTCCATAGTGCTACAGCCACCCAACGAAGTGAGCAATACCTGCATGGGACGAAAAGCTAGGTCTTGTCCGCCAATGGCAGGCGAACCATCCATGAAAAGTTTGTTTCCAGCCTCGTTGGTGGCTTCCAAATGTGTGGCATTGTTTATCCTTTTTATCTCTATTTTCATTGTTTTACATTAAATAGTTTTGTGAAAAATATAGTGGGCAATATAATGTTCTGTTTTCTCTGTTTGTTTATTCCAAAGCCCCAAATAATGTATTGACTTTGGAATTTCTGTGGTAATTTTGTAAAATAATTTTTTGGTTCAAAAATATAAACCATAATACAGAAAACAATGAGTGTGGTCCTAAAGCAAGACTTAGACAAGATAGTGAAAAAAGACATTCAGGCACTGAATGACAAAATAGAGGAATTTGTTTCAGGCAAAGTGTCGGATGAAAAATTTCGTGCCTATCGTTTGGCACGGGGTGTGTACGGACAAAGGCAGTTGGGCGTTCAAATGATACGCATCAAGTTGCCCTATGGTCGGTTAAATTCTGAACAATTGATTCGCATTGCCGATGTGTGCGACGAATATGCTAGCGGCATATTGCATGCCACCACACGTCAAGACATTCAGATTCACCACGTGAAACTGAAAGATACCCCCCAGCTTTGGGCCAAATTGGAAGAAAAAAACATCACCCTACGCGAGGCCTGTGGCAATACCGTGCGCAATGTAACAGGTTCAGCCGATGCGGGCATAAACCCGAACGAATTGTTTGACATCACTCCATATGCCCATGCCCTTTTTGAATACTTCTTGCGCAACCCTATTTGTCAGGAAATGGGCCGCAAATTCAAAGTGGCGTTTTCTTCCGACGAAAGTGACAATGCCTTTACGTTTATTCACGACCTTGGCTTTATTCCCAAAATAAAAGACGGTCAAAAAGGTTTTAAAGTGATGGTAGGTGGTGGATTGGGGGCGCAACCTTTTCACGCCCATGTGTATTCTGATTTTGTGCATGTAGATGATTTTATCCCCTTTTCGGAAGCGGTTATTCGGGTATTTGATCGTTTTGGCGAACGCACTCGCAGGCACAAAGCCCGTTTGAAATACCTAATAAATGATTTGGGTTTTGAGGCGTTTCTTGCCTTGGTAGAAGAAGAAAAGCATGCACTGAAAAACAAAAAATATGTGGTAGATACCACCAATGCGCCTGAAACAGCCGTTCCTATCCAAAAAGCAGCGCCTACTTTCTTTGTTGCCGACGATAAAAAGTATCAGAATTGGTTGAAAACCAATGTGAAACCTCAAAAACAGGATGGTTTTTTCAGTATCAATGTAAAATTGCCTTTGGGCAATATGGACACCGATACGGCACGAAAGCTGGCCGCCATAGTGGCGCAAGGATATTCGGCCGACGAGTTGCGTATCACAGTCAATCAAGGATACCTTATCAAGTTTGTGCGCGAAGACTACTTAGGACATTTCTTTCAGGAATTGGACAAACTAGGACTAGCTGAACCAGGTGCCGAAAGTACTGCCGACATCGCGGCCTGCCCTGGCACCGAAACATGTAACTTGGGAATTGCCAGTAGCTACGGACTGGCCGAAGAATTGGAAAAAGTGATCAGAGAAGAATATCCCGACCTTATTTTCAACAACCACATAAAAATAAAAATAAGTGGCTGCATGAACGCTTGCGGTCAACACAGTTTGGCCAATATTGGCTTTCATGGCATGAGTATGAAAGCGGGTGGAAAAGTGCTTCCTGCCATGCAGTTATTGTTGGGTGGCGGCGTGAAGGGCGATGGATTGGGGCTGATGTCTGACAAAGTGGTGAAAATTCCGTCGAAACGTGTGCCACATGCCTTGCGTGCCTTGCTCGACGACTACCAAACAAACGGAAATGAAGGCGAGTATTTCAACGATTATTTCTATCGTCAAGGTAATCCCTATTTCTACAATATGCTGAAGCCTTTGGCGGCTACCGACAACATTACCCCCGACTATTTTGTAGATTGGGGCAATACCGACCTGTATGAAACAGCCGTTGGCGTAGGCGAATGTGCTGGTGTAATGTTGGATTTGGTTGCCACACTTTTGAACGATACCAAAGAAAAACTTGAAAATGCCAAGGAAACTTTTCTAGAAGGTTCTTGGGCCGATTCCATATATTGGAGCTATGCCGTATTTGTGAGTGGTGCCAAAGCCTTGCTTACAAGTAAAGACGTAAACTGCAACACCCAACACGGTATTATCAACGACTTTGATACCCATTTTGTACAAACGGGATTGGTAGTGGGAATTTCCGATTTCAAGTCGCATGTGTTGCGTATCAATAAAAACGAACCAAGCGAAGCATTTGCCAACCAATACCTCGCCGACGCCGACAAGTTTTTTGTTTTCTTGGAAACTATACAAAACAGCCGAACCGAAATAGTGCAGGAAAGCTAGGAAAAAGGGAGCCGAACAAATCCAACAT
>DMUD01000292.1 GCA_003476475.1 Cytophagales bacterium
CTACATGCATATTGGTACTTGGTAATTGAAATTATTACCTTAATTCTCTAGTTGCTTCTAAAAACACCTTGTCATTTTGGTTGAAAACGAAGTAAAACCCGTCATTTTTCCATTTGTATTTTGCCACTAAGGCTTTGATATAATTGCGAATATATTCTTTTGAACGTCCAAAACCATTAGCGTTGAATTTTATCCCCGATTTTTCGGCTTGTAACGTCATTTTTTGAAGATCAGTGTCCATGATTTTAAAGTCTTTTGCAAACTGTTGCAGAGACATGGATGAAATTATTTTATTGTTTGAATTGTAAATCTCAGAAGCCAATTCGCGTAGCAGCCCTTTGTTCATCAGTTGTGAAAGATAACTGCTAAAGGCAGTGGTGTCTTGGGGAACAAATATATCGGGCATGATGCCGCCACCGCCGTATACAGTTCGGCCAAAATCGGTTTTGTATTTGAGCGAATCGGAAAAATGAATGCTGTCTTTGCTATACATTTCGCCATTCTTGAAACGATTCAAGTATTCCAATTCGTATTGTTCCTTGCTGCCATTATAAGGTTTTTGAATACAACGGCCGCTAGGTGTGTAATATCTTGAAATGGTAAGTCGTAATTCCGAACCATCTGAAAGTTCAATAGGCATTTGCACCAAACCTTTTCCAAAAGTCCTACGGCCGATGATGGTGGCCCTATCATGGTCTTGCAATGCTCCCGCTACGATTTCAGAGGCCGAAGCGCTTCCTTCGTCCACCAACACAATAAGTTTTCCTTTTTCAAAAGCTCCTAGTCTTTCAGCATTTAATTCGTTGCTGTATTCATGTTTTCTGCCTTTGGTAAAAACGATAAGTTTATTTTTGTCTAAAAACTCATCGGCAATGTTGGCGGCATGTTCTAGATACCCGCCTGGGTTGTCACGCAAGTCTAGCACGAGTTTTTTCATGCCTTGGCTCATCAATTTATCGAGCGCTTGTTTGAATTCTTGATAGGTGTTTTCACCAAATCGACTTACTTTGATGTATCCTGTTTGCGGTGCAAATATGTAAGATGCATCTACCGAATAGGTGGGGATTTTGTCTCGTATAATCGTGAATGAAAGCTGACCACTTATTCCTTTACGTTTGATTGTCAATTTGACACTTGTCCCTTTTTTACCTCGAAGCTTCTTGAATACATCATTTATTGTAATGTTAGTGCCTGTGAATTTTTCCCCATCCACCTCAATTATTTTGTCACCCGCTTGCAAGCCCACCGTTTCTGAGGGGCCACCACTTATGGGTGTAATAACCTGTACAGTGTCGTTGAATATTTGAAATTCGATACCAATACCTTCAAAATCAGCTTCTAAAGAGGCTTGTGCGACTTGCAAGTCTTTGGCTGCAATGTAGGTGGAATGTGGGTCAAGTTTTTCGAGCATGGCTTGTATCCCTTCCTGCTGCAGTTGCTTTATGTCGACCGAGTCAACATATTCGTTGCTAATATGGCGCAACGCTTCATTCAGCAAGTCTTTGTTGCTAATAGAAGAGGTATTGCCCAGTTTCTTTCCAATGTAAATTCCCAAAAAAATTCCTATTGTCAACATTGTGGCAAGCCACAACGGGAAACGAATCGTGTTGGAATCGTTTTGAATCTTTTCGCTCATTGGCTTTGGGGTAGAATAGATTGGTAATTAATCTTCTAGGGCAGGACTAAATTTTACAGTTATCAGACTGTCGATTCGAATATTCAATAATTTACTTGCATTACTCTGTATCATAAGAATTTCGAGCAATCCCAAACTGTTGAATATACATAAACAGTCTCCTTTATCTTTCCTCATGTACCCTTCGGTGATGCCTATTATATTGTAGGAACCTATTTTGATGTTGGCTTGGCGTGCATTTCCAATTTTGTTGAAAACATCTAATTTGATATTTGTAATAAGATTGCCATAATGGTCAATGTGAATTACTTTGCCTGTGATTTCGTTTGTCGAAGTTTTGTAATCTCTTCCTCTAAGTTGATTAATGTTTGTCAACTGTTTGCCAATGTCGTACAATGCCCTGCCACTTGCCAATGCGACTGCCGCATTGGCAAGGATGTTTTTTTCAGGAAAATTGAGTGCGATTGAGGGATCTTTTTGTAGTTCCACAATCACAGAGGGGTTGCGGTTGGAAAGAAGAGAGTACATGCCATTATCTGGCCCAATGAAATAATGTTCTTCAAGTTTTAACGCAATATATTTTTCCTCATCCGATTTTGAATTTACTGCTATCAAGTGCACAGTACCTTGGGGAAAATCACGGAATACCGCACCCAAAACATGGGCTGCGTGTGATACATTGCAAAGTTCAATGTTGTGAGTGATATCGACAATATTGGCGTTGGGGCTTAAACTCAATATTTTGGCTTTGACAGCGGCCACATAATGGTCGTGCCATCCAAAGTCTGACAAAAAAGTGATGATTGCCATTTGGGGAAAAAAATATACCTTAGCACAAAGAAAATAGATTAGTACCTAAACAACAACTTGCATTTGCACGAGTCCATAATTTATTTGGAGAACATTTCTCTAGTTGATTTTTTAGGAGCTAACAATGTCAATTTTGACGAGATAGTGTCTGCCTTCCCCGATTCTAAAATTATTTCTCGAGGCAATGAAATTAGAATAAAAGGCAAAGTGAGCGAGATTGGAAAAATAAGCGATGTGATTTCTTCAATGATAGCACACTTTAATAAATATGGTTATTTAAAACCAGAACAGGTGCATGATTATTTAAATGGCCAGTTAGCAGAGATGGAACCAAAAGCTCCCAATGAGGTTATTTTGCATTCTGCAAAAGGAAGCAGTATAAAACCTAAAACAAAAAATCAACAACGATTTGCCGATATTGTATTGAAAAATGATGTAGTGTTTGCTGTTGGGCCCGCTGGAACAGGCAAAACTTATATGGCAGTAGCATTGGCATTGCAAGCGTTGAAAAACAAAGAAATAAAGAAGATAATTGTTACACGACCAGCTGTGGAAGCTGGCGAGAACCTAGGTTTTTTGCCTGGAGACTTAAATGAAAAAATTGCTCCCTATCTAAGACCAGTTTTCGATGCTTTCGAAGACATGTTAGCACCTGAAAAATTAAAATTTTACCAAGAGAACAACATCATTGAAATTGCCCCTTTGGCTTACATGAGAGGGCGTACACTGAATCATGCTTTTATCATTTTAGATGAGGCTCAAAATGCCACAAACGTGCAGCTCAAAATGTTTCTTACGCGTTTGGGCTTGGGGTCAAAAGCCATTGTGACTGGAGATATCACCCAAATAGACTTGCCTAAAAAACAACTTTCGGGACTATCCGATGCCATTAACAGATTGGAAAAACTGCAAGGAATAGGAGTGGTAATTATGAATGGAAATGACGTATGTCGCCATCCGATGGTTTCAAAAATTATAAAGGCATATGAGTCCTAGTTTTGTATATATATCAGTGAAAATTAAAATGAAATCGATTTTCCAAATTCGTTTAATCTTTCTTTAGGTACTATATTTGCTAAATTCTAAAATGAACTCTTCCGAGAAAAAAGCGTTGATTCTCTTGAAAGCAATTATTTTTCTACACCACGATTTTACAGACGAGGAGAAAAAGGTTTTAGCCCAAAAAGCCGATACACTAGATGCGCATGAAGAGTTGAATTGGGTTATGAATTTTGTTCAAGAAGATACCTATACAGCCTATGAGCGCACCAGGGCTTTTTTAAAAAATGCTCTAGATCATGTAGAAACCTTGCAAAAAGTGGCTTATTTGTGCGAGGTATGGTCAGCAACAAACCAAAAAGGGTTTATTACCGAAATGGAAGCCATGTCGATGATAAAATTGGCTCGAGATTGGGGTGTCGAAAGTGAATTTATTAAGCAAGTCAGAAAAAAATGAGTAATTTTTTGAGAAAGAACAGTCCTAATTTGTTTTTGATAGTAATTGTTGTTCTAACGATTACAAACTGTGTTCCAATAAGAAAGCAGATATTTTTTAGAGATAAAAACAAAAAAACATTGAGACAAATACAGTCAATGGACACGGTCGTATCGGTCGCGCCCTTTGAATATAGAATTCGTAAGGGCGATGTACTAGGTATCGACATTTCTACTTTGACACCTAGTCAGTACTCCCTTGACAAGGCCGCGCAATTTGGAGGCGAAGTGGGAAATTCAGGTTATCTTGTCAATGACTCTGGGTATGTCGATATCCCAATTCTAGGTTTGATAAAGGTTTCTGATCAGACTTTAGATGAGTGTCGTAAAAACATAAAAATAATTGCATCTGATTACTTAAATAATGTAACCGTCAATGTCAAATTGTTGAACTTTGAGGTATTTGTCATTGGGGAAACCAGAGGAAGGCTTAATTCTCCAGACGGAAAGCTTACATTATTGCAAGCCCTTGCCCAAATTGGTACTCCTCCCGAGTTTGCTAATTTGAAAAAGGTTAAGGTAATCAGAAAAATTGAGGGTGGTTCTAAAATACATATTTATTATCTTGATGTTTCAGATATAGGGTTGATTGGTAAGCCAGAATTTTATTTAATGCCCCAAGACGTGGTAGTTTTCGAACCTTTGTTGGCCAAGAATGCTAAAAATTACAGAATGGCAATAGGCTATCTCTCAATTACAATTTCAACATTTTTCCTTTTTTACAATCTTCAATATAGATTTAGGTAGTTATGGAGGCCAACAATGTCGAGGAATCTTCGATAGACTTTAAAAAGTGGATTAGTTTAGTTTTAAGTAACTGGTATCTTTATGTACTTTTTTTCACTGTTTTATATTCTGCTACACTTATTTACAAAAGGTATGCAGTAAACTTATATAATGTGAGATCCTCTGTCTTGGTAAAGGGCAGTACCATAACTTCACATCCGATTTTACAATCAGGCTATTTTTCGACCAAGCTGCAACAAAAAAATTTAAACAACGAAATCAACATCGTAAAGTCAGTTTCAACTGTAAGAGAAGTCGTGGAGCAGTTGGATATGAAAGTATCTTACTTTTTAGTCGGAAGTATTCGCAATACAGAACTCTATCCACATTCTCCTATAAAGCTAGTATTTGACACATCAAGCACGTCCATTCCTTATAATATTACTTTTCAACTGAATGTTGTTAATAACAATGAGTTTTCCTTAAAATTAAAAGACAACAAAAGTTTCCAGTTTGCGCAAAAAAAATACAGATTTGGGGAGCCGGTACATTTTAATTCATTCGAATTTCAGGTAATTAGAACTAATCTTGAGGCAACCTTGCGTTCAAATGAGTCATATCTTTTTAAAATCAATAATTTGTCTGATTTGGTGAGTAGTTACAGGACATCTTTGCAAGTTGCCCCTATGGACAAAGAGAGTTCTATACTAGTTATGACCCTATCGAGCACTCACCCACCGAGAGAAATTGCTTTTCTTAATAAATTGGCTTCGGTATATATCAAAGAAAGCAACGAGGAGAGGAATTTCTCTGACAACAAAACAATAGAATTTATCAACTTTCAAATGGGTATGATAAATGATACATTGGACAAAATTGAATCCAACATCAAAGAAAAGAGCAAGGAATTGAATGTCTTTGATATTAGAGAGGAAGGCTCGGCAGTGTACGAAAAGATTAAAGGTTATGAAGAGCAGCTAGAAAAATATAAAACCGATCAGAAATATTTTAATTATTTGAAGAATTATCTTACTCAAAGAAGCGATTACACTGATTTGATAGTCCCCGCTTCCGTGGGCATGTCCGACCCCATGTTAAGTAATTTTATTAGTCAGATAGTAGCTCTTCAAATGAAGAAAAACATCGATTTTAAATTAACCAATCCCAATAGCCCATTTTATAAAGACAATGAACTAAGAATTCAAGAGATAAAGAAGAATATAGTTGAACTTATCAAGAATATTGAAAGTAACAACAGGATTTTTGTTGAAGACTTGAATCACAAAATCAATAGAGAAAGGTTTAAATCGTTCAAGATATCTGATTCTGAAAGAGAAAATTCTGGCATCAAACGTATGTATGATGTCAATATGTCGATATTTAACTTCCTTTTACAGAAAAGGGTAGAAGCATCAATCAACAAGGCAGCAAATGCTCCTGACATTAGGGTTGTGGATCAAGCTTCAGTTACAGGAACCATCAGACCAAATCATGACAGCATTAGAATGTATGCAATAATTCTCGGTATTCTTTTGCCAACACTTATCATAGTGAGCAAAGAATTGATGAATGATAAGGTACGACATAGGGATGATATTTCTAGTTTGTTAAGAATGCCATTTTTGGGGGTTGTGGGTCACAATCATTCCAATGAGACATTGGTCGTGACACCAAAATCAAAATCTGCCATTTCAGAGTCTTTTCGTTCAATACGTTCGAACTTGCAGTTTTTCTTGAACAGTCCCGAAAAAAAAACCATATTGGTTACCTCTTCCGTTAGTGGAGAGGGCAAGACTTTTACTTCTATCAATATTTCTCTAGTGTTAGCGATTTCTGGCAAAAAAACTGTTTTGATTGGAGCCGATATGCGTAAACCTAAACTTTTTGATGAATTTGGATTGAAAAACGATTTTGGTTTAAGCAACTATTTAGTGGGAAGGGGAGATTATTCTGACATTATTCAAAACACTGAAATAGAAAATCTTTCCATTGTTACATCTGGGCCAATTCCGCCAAATCCATCTGAATTAATTTTGAGTCCGAGAATGGAGGAACTTATAAACAAACTCAAAGAACAGTTCGACTATATCATTATCGACTCACCACCCATTGGACTTGTTACTGATGCAAGCATATTGATGCGATTTACAGACAGTAACATTTATGTAATTAGAAATAACTATTCAACTAAGGACTCTGTGAAATATGTGGCAGAGCTTTATAATAGTGGCAAAATAAAAAACATGTCCCTTCTTATGAACGATGTGGTTAGAAAAGATGGTTACAACTACGGCTACAGTTATGGTCACGGATATGGTTACGGTTATTACTCTGAAGACCTAGAAACAGTAAAAAAGAAAAATAAATTTCTTTCTTTTTTATTACCCCAAAAAAAGAAGAGGGTTTAAGGTTGAATTAGATTTTTAAAATAGCACGGATATTCTACCTTTGTGCGATTTTATCAAATCTTCTTAAATGCCTAGAGATTCTTCAATCAAGTCAGTTTTAATAATTGGTAGTGGCCCAATCATAATAGGCCAAGCGTGTGAATTTGATTATTCTGGTTCACAAGCAGCGCGTTCTTTAAGAGAAGAAGGAATAGAGGTTACGCTAATCAATTCAAATCCAGCCACTATCATGACAGATGCTGTCACGGCTGATAACATTTATTTGAAACCTCTCGAAAAAAAATACATTGTCGAGATTTTAGAGAAACACAAGATAGATGCTGTATTACCCACCATGGGAGGTCAAACGGCTCTTAACCTTGCTATAGATTGTCAGAAAGCGGGTGTTTGGGAAAGGTATGGGGTGCGTGTTATTGGGGTTGATTTTCATGCAATAGAAACCACTGAAGACCGTGAGAAGTTTCGTCTCAAAATGTTGGAATTGGGCGTTGGGGTATGCAAAGGCCGAACTGCTCGTTCTTTTTTGGAAGGAAAAAATATAGCCCAAGAAATCGGATTTCCCCTTGTAATTCGTCCCTCATTTACTTTAGGAGGAACAGGTGGTGGTTTCGTCAATGACCCAGCCAAATTCGATGATGCTTTGACAAAGGGTTTACATGCCTCTCCTATACACGAGGTATTGGTGGAACAAAGTATAGTTGGATGGAAAGAATATGAGTTAGAGCTTTTGCGCGACAACAAAGGTGATATTGTCATCATTTGTGCCATCGAGAATTTTGATCCCATGGGTGTGCACACAGGAGACTCCATTACCGTTGCTCCAGCCATGACATTGTCTGATGTGGCTTATCAAAATTTGAGAGATTTGGCCAAAAAAATGATGAATGGGATAGGTCAGTTTGCCGGTGGTTGCAATGTCCAATTTTCTATGCATCCACAAACCGAAGAAGTTATTGCTATTGAAATCAATCCAAGGGTTTCTCGTTCTTCAGCCTTGGCATCGAAGGCAACAGGTTATCCGATAGCTAAAATTGCAGCCAAATTGGCTATTGGATATAATCTCGACGAGCTAAACAACCAAATCACAAAATCTACTAGTGCCTTTTTTGAACCTGCGCTCGATTATGTGATTGTGAAAATCCCACGTTGGAATTTTGATAAGTTTAAGGGAGCCGACCGATCGTTGGGTCTTCAAATGAAATCGGTGGGTGAGGCGATGGGTATTGGTAGAACTTTCCAAGAAGCGCTTCAAAAAGCCTGTCAGTCATTAGAGATTAAACGTAATGGATTGGGTGCAGATGGGAAGGAACTTACAAACCAAGAACAATTATTGGATAGTCTTAAAAATCCAAGCTGGAACAGAGTCTTTCATATTTATGATGCTTTTAAACTTGGTATTCCACCCAAAACTATTCAGTCTTTGACCAAAATAGACCCATGGTTTTTACATCAAATAGAAGAGCTAGTAATTTTTGAAAAAGAAGTAGAAAAATATACGCTTGAAAATATTCCATCCGACTTGTTGTTCGAAGCAAAACAAAAGGGTTATGCCGACAGGCAGATTGCACATTTACTCCGTTGCCTTGAAAGTGAAGTGTACAAAAAACGGGTTGATTTAGGTTTTAAACGGGTGTACAAGCTTGTTGATACTTGTGCAGCCGAATTTGAGGCCAAGACCCCTTATTATTATTCTACTTTTGAAAGGCTACCTTTGAAAGGAGATGTGGAATTCAATGAGTCGATAGTGACCGAGAAAAAGAAAGTCGTTATTTTGGGTTCGGGTCCTAATCGTATAGGACAAGGAATTGAGTTTGATTATTCGTGTGTACACGGTGTTTTGGCAGCCAAAGAATGTGGTTACGAGACTATTATGATTAATTGCAATCCAGAAACAGTTTCTACCGATTTTAATGTAGCCGATAAACTTTATTTCGAGCCTGTTTTTTGGGAGCACATTTACGAAATCATTCAACACGAGAAACCTGTCGGTGTAATAGTGCAGCTTGGCGGACAAACTGCTTTGAAATTGGCCGAGAAGTTAGACCGTTATGGAATCAAAATAATAGGCACCACCTATCAAGCATTGGATTTGGCCGAGGATAGAGGAAGTTTCTCAGCACTACTTCAGGACAATAACATTCCATATCCCAAATTTGGCGTGATTGAAGATGCTGAACAGGCTGTAGAGCTCTCACGTGAACTTGGTTATCCTCTTTTGGTCAGACCATCTTACGTATTAGGCGGCCAAGGAATGAAAATTGTCATCAACGAGCAAGAACTTGAAACCCATGTGGTGAATATCCTTCGAGACATTCCAGGTAACAGAGTGTTATTAGACCATTTTTTGGATGGAGCAATCGAAGCAGAGGCTGATGCCATTTGTGATGGAGAAGATGTGTATGTGATTGGGATAATGGAACATATAGAACCTGCAGGTATTCACTCTGGCGATTCAAATGCAGTGCTTCCACCTTTCGATTTGAATCCACTGGTCATGAAAGACATTGTGGATTATACTCGTAAAATCGCTTTAGCATTGAATACGGTAGGCCTCATCAACATTCAATTTGCTATAAAAGACGACAAAGTGTACATAATTGAAGCTAACCCAAGGGCTTCTCGTACAGTGCCTTTTATTTGCAAAGCTTATCAGGAACCCTATGTAAATTATGCCACTAAAGTCATGTTGGGTGAAAAAAAGTTGAAAGATTTTGATTTCAAACCTGTCAAAAAGGGTTTTGCTATAAAAATCCCAGTTTTCAGCTTCAATAAATTCCCAAATGTAAACAAGGAGTTAGGCCCTGAAATGAAATCTACTGGCGAAGCTATCTATTTCATAGATGATATTTACGATGATTATTTTGTCAATATTTATTCAGAAAGAAACTTGTATTTGAGCAGATAATACATGGTTAAGTTTATTTTCATCTCTTTGGCTATTTGGTTCGTAATCACAAGGCTGATGAGGTTTAAATTTGTAGTGTATAGAGGTAATCCAATGCACAATGACAATCGATATCATCAGAATCAAAAGCCTGAAGGTTCCATTACCATTGATAATTTAAATTCAAGGCCGCGAAATGACAAAAATGTGGCTGATGAGGAATACATAGATTTCGAAGAGGTGAAATAAATGTCCTAAATGTCTCAGATCAGGCTTTTTACTCCACCAAATGTTGTAACCCTTGCCAATCTTACTTGCGGGATTGTGGGCATTCAGCAAGTATTTTCCGGAAGTTTAATTGTGGCTACCTACTGTATTTACTTTGCGGCATTGTTTGATTTTTTGGATGGTTTTGTAGCAAGGCAATTCAAATCATCTTCTGAATTAGGCAAACAGTTAGATTCTCTTTCCGACGTAGTTTCTTTTGGCTTGCTGCCTGGTTTTCTTATTTTTTATTTACTGGGAGAATACAAATGGTTTTCCATCATTGTACCCCTATTTTCTGCCTTAAGATTGGCTAAATTCAATATCGATTCTCGTCAGAAGCAAGGTTTTATAGGAGTTCCTACGCCTATCAATGCCTTGTTTGTAAGTAGTTTGACATTTGTTTTTCAAGGGAACGTGGTTGTTCAAGAAATAAATTATTTACTGATTTTGTTAGTACTTTTTTCTTCCATAATGTTGGTAGTGGAAATGCCATTACTTGATATTAAGTTTGAACATTTCCAGTTACGTGAAAATGCCTATCGATACTTGTTTCTATTACTTTCACTTTTATTTACTGTGTTTTTAAAATGGGGGTGTTTCATTCCCATTTATTTTCTATACTTGCTTTTATCTCTCATTCAAAACATTACATCGAAATACAAAAATGAAATACATAGCTGAAATCAATGTCATGCCCCAAAGAGAAATTTTAGATCCTCAAGGCAAAGCAGTAAAGCTTGGTTTGCACAATCTAGGTATAGACCAAGTGCAAGAGGTACGAATAGGAAAACACATTACTTTGGAATTAGATGCAGAAAATGAGCAATTAGCTAAAGAAAAAGTAGAGTTGGCCTGCAAAAAACTACTTGCCAACTTAATCATGGAAAATTATGAGTATGTGATTTTGCCAAAAAATTGATCAGAAATACAATAAATCGGAGATAAAGAGAGTTGTATTATACAATGTTTGTTAGAATGGCTCTTTTTCGAAAACTTCTGAAAACTTTTTTGTTTATTCTTTTTTTTTCACATTTGGTATGTGCGCAAAATGCTGATTCTACAACTTATCAAATTTTGTGGAAAGGTACTAAAGTCATTAACATAGAGGGAAAATCGAAGCAGATTATCAGTTTTTACAAGGCTTGTCATAATTCTTATAACCAGTATCTTCCCTCCTTTACAGTTTCTTTAATTGATATACATGTTTTAGAAGCTTCCATTTATGAAGATGAGTGGGAGGAGACTAATAGTGACCAACTATCTTTTATTCCAGATTTTGGGCACATTACACCAAATGTTCCAATCACAATAGGTAATGCAACTGAAAAGAAGAGACCTAGTGCTACATTAGAATTTGTGCCATTGCGACGCAATGGCACAACTGGCAGGATAGAAAAATTACTTAAATTTAAATTCAAGTTAGTTCAAGGTAATCCAATTAAATTGTCTGACGAAAGCACTACACAATTTCGTCAAATGACGGGTGTTAACTCGGTGCTCTCGCAAGGAGAGTGGTATAAGTTGGGTTTCAACCAAACAGGTATTTTTAAGATAGATTATGCATATTTAGTTAGTTTAGGAATTAATCCTTCCAATATCAATCCTAACAAAATTCAACTTTGGGGCAATTCGTATGGGATGCTTCCCGAACCTTGTAACATGCCCAAACCGCAAGATCTTGAACAAAGTCCGATTTTTGTTTTTGGTGCTGAAGATGGAAAGTTTGACCCATACGATTATGTACTACTTTATGTGCAAGGTCCCGATGTATGGTTCAGAAACAAAGGGGAATCTTTTTTTCGACCTCGCACTCATTTGTATAGCAAATTTTCTTATTATTTTTTAACGATTGGTTCTTCAGACGGCTTGCGTATTAAAAATCGCACAGTTGATACATCAATTCCAATTGATGTCAACATAAGCAATTATACCAATCGTGTGTTGCATGAATTAGATCAAAGAAACTTTTTGGCTTCTGGTAGAAGGTGGTATGGCGAAGAATTTGAGGATGTGACTGCCCGAACTTACAATTTGTCGAGTACTGGTATTGCCAACTCTGGTAAGATTTATATTCAATCGTCTTTGATGAACAAATCGACGAGCACACTTTCTAGTTCTTTTCGGTTGTTTTTAAACAACAATCTGCTGAACACTATTTTCATTGGTGGGTCTGGTACTGGCGATTATGCCCAGTTGGGTTTGGACAAGGAGGTTGTTGATTCATTGTCACCTAATCCTTATTTAGGCTCAAATAATCTTGAAATTACCTATCGTTACCAAAAATCTTCTAACAATTTAGGTGCTGGATATCTGAATTTTTATGCATTGAATTATGATGAAAACCTTTTACTGAAATCTAATCCCACTTTTTTTAGAAAAATTGGGTCTAACAATTACAATGCAGTGCAATATGATGTAAGTAAATCTGGAGTTGTTCCACCTCAAACAATTTGGGATGTAACCGACCTTAAAGACATTTTTGAAGTAGAACTTGAAATAAGTAGTTCAACGTACAAATTCAAATCGAAAACAGAAGGTTTGGTAAGGGAGTTTGTTGCATTTTCAGGAAATTCTTTTCCAAAGCCAGTATCTCAAGAAAAAATTCTAAATCAGAATATTAGATCCGCTTCAACTCCGGATTTACTTATCGTTACACATCCAAATTTTAGGGTGCAAGCAAATAAGCTTGCCGATTTTAGAAGATCACACGATAAGTTGGATGTACTGGTAGTTACCACAGAAGAAGTTTACAACGAGTTTTCTTCAGGCATGCAAGATTTGGTTGCTATAAGAAACTGTGCAAAAATGTTTTATGACCAGGATGTTTCAAAATTCAAATACTTATTGCTTTTTGGAAATGCTTCCTACGATTATAAAAATTTGAACAACAATGCTATAAATAGGAGTTTGGTACCCATTTACGAGTCAGAAATTTCGATGCATCCGATAAAAAGTTATTCATCCGATGACTTTATTGGCATGTTGGATGAAAACGATGGCAATTGGTACGCTTTCGACAAATTAGATATTGGAGTAGGCAGACTTCCTGTTAAAACCACACAAGATGCCGAAGCAATTGTGAATAAGCTTATTGATTACAGCAGCAATGCTTCATCCAACTTGGGCGACTGGAAACAAAAAATGGCATTTATTGCCGACAACGGAGACGGTAATATTTTCCTTACAAATGCCGAAACACTTACCAAAAAAATTTCTTCCGTAGCACCAAATTACAACATCAACAAAATTTATTTAGCATCTTATCAGAAGGAAGTTTTGCCCAACAATACCGTGGCACCTGGTGCAAATGCTGATGTGTCGAAAGCGATAAGCGATGGAGTGCTAGTTGTCAACTACATTGGGCATGGAAACGAACGTCAATTGGCTTCTGAAGCAGTGCTCACTTCTACTGACATACAAACACTAAACAACGTTCATTACCCATTTGTGGTCACTGCTACTTGCGATTTTGGCAAATACGATGATCCTAATTTAGTTTCGGGTGCCGAATATTTTATCCTTCAGCCCTCTGGGGGGGCTATCGGCTTGCTTACTACCACGCGTCCAGTGTACCAATCTGGCAACGAACTTATTAATGCCTCTTTCAACGACAATATACTTTTGAAAGAAAACAACAAGTATCAACGTTTGGGCGAAATACAGCGAAAATGCAAAAACAATAGTATATATGACATTTATAATCGAAACTTCGCGTTGCTTGGAGACCCTTCAATGCTTTTGTCTTATCCCAAAGACAATGTGGTTTTAACCACAATTAACAATCAAAGTTTCACAGCCAACGCAGACACACTCAAAGGTCAAGCAAAAGTATCTTTCTCGGGCCACATAAAAGATGCAATTTCAGGTTTGAAAAGAACTGATTTCAATGGGGTGGTGAATATTCTTGTGTACGACAAAGACATATCTGTTCAGACCATCGACTATCCTTTGAGTACTTATTCAAAGCAACAAAAAAAGATTTTTGATGGGTCGGCCACAGTACGAAATGGTGATTTCAATTTTACTTTTATTGTCTCAAAAGATATAAATTACACCGTGGGTCTGGGAAAAATAAGTTTGTATGCCAATATGGAAAATGGGACACTGGCAGATGCTGGGGGCTTTCTGAAAATAAATATTGGAAGCGCTGAAAAAAATGTAGATGTAGACATCACGCCTCCACAGGTGAAAGTTTTTTTAAACGACGAGTCTTTTGTTCAAGGCGGTGTAACCGGCAATAACCCACTTCTCATTGTGAAATTGTACGATGAAAACGGTATAAGTTCGGTTGGGGGAATAGGTACTTCAATTACAGCCACACTTAACAGCGATTCCAAAAATCAAATTGTGTTGGATAGTTACTTCAAATCAGACCGGGATAGTTACCAATCAGGAACTATTAGATATCGTCTTTCTAATTTGCCTGAAGGTGATAATAACATAAAAATTAATGCATTTGATGCAAATAAAATTGGGGTTGGAAAAGAAAATGGCATCTTGAATTTTACAGTTCTGAACAGCGAAAAATTGGCTTTAACGCACGTTCTCAATTATCCCAATCCTTTTACCAATAGCACCGTTTTTCATTTTGATCACAATCGTGCAGGAGATAATCTAGAAGTGATGTTGCAAATATTTACTGTGACTGGAAAACTCGTCAAAACATTTACATCATTTGAGCCAAATGCAAAAACTCATATTTCCGATTTTCATTGGGATGGGAAAGATGATTTTGGTGATAAAATAGGCCGGGGAGTCTATGTTTACAAGCTTTCAGTTAAAGCTCTAAGCGACGGTGTCAAAAAGGAGGCCTTTGAAAAACTCGTTATTTTAAATTAAGTATATTTGCCCACTTTGATGTTTTCAAAATGAATATTAGAAAGAAGATTTGTTTTTTGAATTTGGTTGTGCTTTCTCTGTTGAATACCATTTCATTTTCACAAGGTACGAGATATAACCCTGCCACAGGTACCCTTACTAATTCAGCAGGTCAGCCCACCTCTATCCAAGGTAGTGCTCGACCGATTACTACTGCGGTTCCTTTTTTGAACATTGCCCCTGATTCTCGTGCAGGGGCAATGGGCGATGCTGGTGTTGCCACTACACCCGATGTGTATTCTTCACAATGGAACCCTGCCAAATATGCATTTGCTCAGAAAGACTATGGTTTATCTATTTCTTATACACCCTGGCTTAGAAAGTTGGTAGACGACATGTCAATATCATATTTGTCGGGCTATACAAAGTTTAGAAAAGAAGATGCACTCTATTTTTCGAT
Organism: Cytophagales bacterium; assembly: GCA_003476475.1. GTDB lineage: Bacteria > Bacteroidota > Bacteroidia > Cytophagales > UBA9547 > UBA9547. The sequence continues at coordinate 15,504 of DMUD01000292.1, forward strand.
GACTTATTTTAATTTAGGCAAAATAGATTTCACTGACAATAGTGGTAACAAATATTTGGAGTTCAATCCGAGAGAATATGCAGGAACAGTGGGTTACTCTCGTATTCTAAGCGATAATATGAGCGTAGCTGTAGGGCTTAAGTTCATTTATTCCAACCTTGCCGGTAATTTTACGAGTCCAGGTGGTGGTACCGAATCGAAGCCTGCCAAAGGTTTTGGAGGTGACATTGGGTTATATTGGAATAAAGAATTTGTGTCTGGCACTAAAAATTCACGTTTTGCATGGGGGCTTACGATTACTAATTTTGGTTCTAAAATTTCGTATACAAATAATAACCGTAAAGACTTTATTCCAACCAATTTAAGAATTGGTGCGGCATACACATTAGAACTTGATCTGTACAACAAATTGACTTTTACAACCGATGCTAACAAATTGATGGTTCCAACACCTCCTATATACTATCAAGCGAGCAATGGCACCGATTCGACCAATTCAGCTGGCAGCAAAGTGATATATAAGGGTAAAGACCCCGATCGTCCCTTGTTTCAAGGGGTTTTAGGTTCTTTTACCGACGCGCCTGGCGGTGTTAAAGAAGAATTGAAAGAAATAACCATGTCTTACGGTATGGAATATTGGTATGCCGATGTTTTTGCCCTTCGCCTTGGTCATTTCCGTGAAAATGTGTTGAAAGGTAATCGTAAATTTTTTACAGTAGGACTCGGTTTGAAGTTTTATGAAGGCAAAGCTGGAATAGATTTTTCTTATTTGATAGCAGGTAGGCAAAATAATCCTTTAGAAGGAACACTACGTTTCTCACTTTACATGGAACTGGAAAACCAAAAGGGTAATGAAACGGAATCTATTACCGAATAATGGGCATGATAGATCGAAAAATTGCTCCACATTCGCTTCCTTTTCAGCCTTTTTCATTAATAAAGGCTCAGTCAAACATCTTGTCTAATGGCATACAGGTGCATTCATTGTGTGCAGGAAGTCAACCTATTGTCAGGTTGGAATTCGTATTTAAGGCAGGTTCTTGGTTCGAAAACATAAACGGACTTTCTCACGTGGCCTCAAAGATGTTGACTGAAGGAACAAGTCAGATGACGTCCAAACAGATTGCCGACACAATTGCGTTATATGGGGCATTTGTAGAGGTTCATCAAGGTTTTGAACACGTCAACCTTACTTTTTATTTGATGGAAAAAAATCTGTCAAATATTTTGCCGGTTATCGTTGATATGTTGTCTGATACTATATGTCCTGAAAACGAGCTTGAAAATTGCAAAACAATTACTATCCAAAGCCTGAAAGTAAACAAGGAAAAAACGCAATTTTTGGCCTCCAACGAATTTAAAAAAGCACTTTTCGGTTTTTCAAATCCCTATGGCAGGCATTATGAAGAAGAGGATATACAGTCTGTAGCACGAAAAGATGTATTGAATTTTTTTCAAAAATTTATTCACTTGGGGAATATGGAGATATTTGTCTCAGGGAAATTCGAACAAACTCGCACAATCAAACTTCTCGATAGATACTTGGGAACAAATATTGGATTGGTTAAATCATTTAAAAATGAAAATTACCCTATTGAAAATCCGGAGCCTATTAAAGTTTTAGTAAAAAAGGAAGGAGCCGTGCAATCAAGTATTCGTTATGGCTCACACATAATAAATAGAAAACATTCCCATTTTATTCATTTTTTGGTGCTGAACGAAATGTTGGGTGGTTTTTTTGGTTCTAGGCTCATGCGGAATATTCGGGAAGAGAAGGGATATACCTATGGAATTCACTCTTCAGTGCACTCCTTGTTACATGGCTCATATTTTGTTATCGCTACTGATGTTAAAATAGAAAATACGCGCCAAACCTTGCAAGAAATAGATTTAGAGATAAACCGATTTAAAACTGAATTGGTACCTCAAAATGAACTTAAAACGGTTCAGTCTTATATGTTGGGACGATTTATGAATTCGATTAACACTCCTTTCTCCTTAATGGACAAATTCAAGGTTCTGCATTTTAATGAATTAGAATACGATTATTTTGACAGATACGTGAATGAGGTTCAAAATGTCACACCTGAACAAATAAAGTTATTGGCTTCCAAATATTTGAATACCAACCAATTCTATAGGGTGGTGGTAGGGGGGCAAGATTAAGTCCTCTATTATTTTTGAACTTTATTGTTTTGGGAATTGATAAAAAGCTATACCTTTGCATTTCCTTTTTCAGAAAAGCATACTTATGATATATAAGTATCTGAAAATAAAAAACTTAGTTCTTTGTTAGGGGTGATACCAGAGTGGCCAAATGGGACAGACTGTAAATCTGTT
>DMUD01000201.1:0-1432 GCA_003476475.1 Cytophagales bacterium
AAGTGCTGCGTTTGAATGATTTCAATTGCAATACAAGTGATGGTCAGGCTAAAATAAATGGTTTTGTTGATGCAGCTAAGAATGATAAAATAACTTTTGAATGTAGCGGCCATTTAGAGAAAATAAACGTGAAAACTTTATTCTATCAATTCGAGAATTTCGGTCAGGATTTCATTACGGACAAACACATTGAAGGATTAATAACAAGCAATATTTTCTTCAAGGCTGAAGCCGACACGAATCTTAATATCGATTTGAAAAAAATTTACACTAGAGCGCACTTAAAAATTGAAAACGGGAAACTTATAGAGTTGCCATCCATGGTTGAATTAGACGAATTCTTGGCCAAAGAATACAAAATGAAAAATTTAAATTTAGGGCGTCTGAGTTTCGCTACATTAGAAAACGATATTGAAATAGTTGACCAAGTAATCATTATTCCCAATATGACCATTAAATCATCTGCCATGAATGTTGATATTGCTGGTGAACATGGTTTCGATGAGAAAATAAATTACAAATTTCGCATCAAAAGTTCTCAGCTAATAAATGCCTACAGGAAGAAGAAAAAAGACAACAATGAATTTATGGAACAAGAGGAGGATCAAAGTCAGACTATCCCTTTTTTCATGAAAGGAACAATAGATAACCCAGAATTCGGTTACGACAAAAACACCAAAAAAGAAATTGCCAAAAGCACGGCAGATGAAAAGAAAAATGAATTGAGAGACGCCTTTAGAAAAGAGTTTGGCGAGAAAGAAATTACAGATAAGAAAGAGAGCAAAAAAGAAGAGAAAAAAGAGGACAAAAAACAAGAAGTCAATCAACCCCGCCTAGGAGTTGAATGGAATGGCGAATAATAAAAAGGCGAATGAATATTTACTATAGAAAACAAATTTGGAAAATATTTTTACTACTGTTTGCTATAGGTATTGGCGTGCTTTCTCTTTGGTACACCAATGGTTTGGTGAACAAACTTAAAAAGCAGGAAGAAGAAAAAGTACAACTTTGGGCTGAAGCCACCAAACGTTTGGCAGCTCCCGAAACAGAAATGAATGAGCTGGCTTTTTTATCGCAAATAAGCAGAAACAACACCACTATTCCATTGATATTGGCCAGCGACAAAGGGAAAGTACTCTCGTGGAGAAACCTAGACTCGGCTTTGGTAGCACAAGACAGCAATTACCTACAAGCACAATTGGAAGAAATGAAAATGGAACACCCACCCATTAAAATTCCAGTATTCAACCAAGAACAATTGATTTATTACCACAACTCTACTGTTTTAAAAGAACTCACTTACTATCCTTACATTCAACTAACGGTAATTGCATTCTTTGTTCTCATTGCGTATTTGGCCTTTTCTGCGAGCAGAAATGCTGAACAAAATCAGGTTTGGGTTGGCATGGCGAAAGAAACTGCACATCAGCTG
>DMUD01000201.1:1691-2557 GCA_003476475.1 Cytophagales bacterium
AGCTGGGCACGCCACTCTCTTCATTAATGGGTTGGCTAGAATATTTAAAATCTACTGGTTTAGAAGAATCAACAGCCATAGAAATTGCAAAAGATATACATCGATTGGAAACTGTAACCGACAGATTTTCGAAAATTGGCGCTAAACCTATACTTACTTCGGCGCCTATAAAAGAGGTGGTTGAAAAGTCTTTACAGTATTTACAATCGCGCGTTTCCAAAAAAATAGAAGTAACTTTTGAGTGTGATTGTGATGAGCACACGCTGCTACCACTTAACCAACCCTTGTTTGAATGGGTGATAGAAAACATTGTGAAAAATGCTGTAGATGCAATGGACGGCGAGGGTAAGTTGGGCGTGAAGATTACTGAAAAAGGAAAGTTCATTTCTATAGACATTGAAGACAATGGCAAAGGAATTCCTGGTGGCGATTTCAAAAGGATTTTTAGACCTGGCTTCACCACTAAAACACGTGGTTGGGGCTTAGGATTGTCTCTTGCGAAAAGAATTATTGAACAATACCACAAAGGAAAAACATTTGTAAAAAAATCGGAGATTGGTCAAGGAACAACATTTAGAATTTCACTAAAAAAATAAGTGCCCCCGCTTTGTCAGGAATTTACCTTCATATCCCCTTTTGTAAACAAAGTTGCCACTACTGCGATTTTCACTTTTCCACAACATTTCATGGTTATCGAGAACGCATGATTTTAGCCATGTGTAAGGAAATTGAATTACAAAAAAACTTTCTCAACGAGAAAATTCAAACCATTTATTTTGGTGGAGGAACACCCTCTTTGCTTAACAAAAAAGAACTGGAACAAATTTTTAGATCGCTTAGAAAATCATTCGATTTAAGCAGTTTTA
>DMUD01000112.1 GCA_003476475.1 Cytophagales bacterium
TCATTCATTTCTGCTTTCGTTAACATAATGGTAACACAATGATAATTTTCAAATAACTATCGAATCGGTTTAATTTGTACTTAATTAAAGATTCACCATGGGAAACAAGAAATTAAAGAAAGATTTTTACGAAAAATTAGTGGGAAAACTTGCCGAAGCACTTAAAGAAGTAAGTCCAAACGCGAGTAAAACAATGGAAAAGACCATTAAAAACAGCGCCAAAAAACTTTCATCCAAATTAGTAAAAAAGATGAAAAAAGTGGAGAAATCGGCAGAAAAGACAAGCACGCCCAAAAAAACAAGCAGCCCAAAAGTTCCCAAATCGTCACTAACCACCAAAACCCCCAAGAAAAAATAAACTTAATAGCCCAAGCCGCACTCATATAGGCTTGGGCTTCATTTTTTCGTAGGTTGTGCTTTGTATATTTGTCGGACAAGCACTGCCATATGCTAAAAGAATTTCCTATAAAAATTTCAGAAAAAGCACTCTCGGAAATAAAGCATATTTTCGAAAAGAAGAACATTCCGCCAGAATATGGGTTACGCATTGGCATGAAAGGTGCTGGATGTGCAGGAACAAGTTTTATCATCGGATTCGACAAAAAAAATGACGACGACGAAACGTACGAGAAAGAAAACATTCAAGTGTATATATCCAAAAAACACTTAATGTATGTGTTTGGGGCAGAAGTAGATTTTGTAGAAAACGAAATCGAAAGAGGATTTGTATTCAATAATTAGTAATTGAATACTGCCAAAAGTCATATTGTATGAAATTTTTTACTTTTAAAAATAAATAATGAGCGATTTTGTAAGCCAACTGAACCAACCCCAACAAGATGCCGTGCTGCAAACCGAAGGCCCTGTAATGATTTTGGCAGGTGCAGGTTCTGGCAAAACCAGGGTACTTACCTTCCGAATTGCCCATTTGATTGAAAAGGGGGTAGATCCTTATCAAATTCTTGCACTGACTTTTACCAACAAAGCAGCCAAAGAAATGCGCAGCCGTATAGAAAAAATAGTAGGAAACGAAGCAAGAAACTTGTGGATGGGTACCTTTCACTCGGTCTTTTCGCGCATACTGCGTGCCGAAGCCGAAAAAATTGGCTACCCAAGCAATTTTACCATATACGATACCGACGACAGCAAATCGCTCGTCAAACAAATATTGGATGAATTGCATTTGGACGATAAAATCTACAAGGTTTCGGGGGTTCTTTCGCGCATTTCAGGTGCCAAAAACAGGCTGATTTCTGCAAATGAATACATGAAAGACCCTTTTTTAAAAGCAGACGACGAAAGCTCGCGACGCCCCATGATGGGCGAAATTTACAAGCGCTACGGGCAACGCTGCTTCAAAGCCGGCGCTATGGATTTCGACGATTTGTTGTACAACACACATGTTCTTTTCAATAAACACGAAGATGTGTTGCACAAATACCAACATCGCTTCAAGTATGTGATGGTAGACGAGTTTCAGGACACCAACCTTTCTCAATATAGTATAACTAGAAAGTTAGCCGCTGTTACCGAAAACATTTGTGTGGTAGGCGACGATGCCCAAAGCATTTACGGTTTTCGTGGTGCCGATATCGCCAACATACTCAATTTTGAAAGAGATTACCCCGATTTGAATATCTTCAAACTAGAACAAAACTACCGCAGTACAAAAGTGATAGTGAATACTGCCAATGCCGTAATAGCTAAAAACAAAGCCCAGTTACGCAAAAATGTTTGGACTGGAAACGAGGATGGGAACCTAATAGAAGTGCTCAAAGCCAATTCAGACCAAGAGGAAGGAAAGTTGGTCGCAAGCTCTATCTTTCAAGAAAAAATGAACGGCTCGCTACGCCATTCCGATTTCTGTGTTTTGTACCGAACCAATTCACAGTCGCGTTCGATGGAGGAGGCTTTGCGACGCCTGAATATTCCTTACCGAATTTACGGTGGCCTTTCGTTTTATCAGCGAAAAGAAATCAAAGACTTGCTGGCTTACCTGCGTTTTGCTATCAACCACAACGACGAACAAGCATTAAAACGCATCATCAACTACCCCAAGCGGGGTATTGGCGACACCACTTTTGCCAAAATCATCGTAACGGCCAACGAACATGGTGCCACTTTATGGGATGTATTGTGCCATTTCAATAGAGTAGCGCCTGGGCGCACGTCTGAAACGGTCATGAATTTTGCAATGCTTATCAAAAGCTATGAAATCGCAATCAAAGAAAAAGACGCCTTTGATGCTGCCACACACATTGCAAAATCTTCAGGAATTTTGCGCGAACTGTACGACGACAAAAGCATAGAAGGAGTAGCCAGATACGAAAACCTGCAAGAATTGCTGAATGCAATCAAAGAATTTGTGGTTGACCCTGAGCGTGAAGATAAAAGTTTGGCAGCCTTCCTGAACGATGTAGCCTTGCTTACCGATGTCGACAACGAAAAAGGCGACAATGACCATGTAAGCCTAATGACCATACACCAATCCAAAGGCTTGGAATACCGCAACGTGTATTTGGTAGGTTTGGAAGAAGAATTGTTCCCCTCGCAAATGCGCATGGAATCGCGCGCCGACCTGGAAGAAGAGCGCCGCCTTTTTTATGTGGCCATTACTAGGGCTGAAAAGAAACTCACCTTTAGTTATGCTACTACACGTTATCGCTTCGGCCAACTAAAACCTTGCGAACCAAGTCGTTTCTTGAACGAAGTAGACAGTAAATTTCTAAGTGTCGGCAAAAAATTCAGCCACGAAACCCGTTCCATGAGCCAAGAAAAGTTTGTAGAACGCCCTACGCCTGCCCATTTGCTAAAACCCAAAACACTGATAGCCAAAACTCCCCTGAAAACCTACACAACCAACCCCAACTTCAAGGCAAGTGACCCTTCCCTGTTACAAACAGGTTTGCGTGTCGAGCACCAAAAATTTGGGATGGGAACGGTCTTGTCTTTGGATTTTGGCGGTGCCGACAAAAAAGCATTGGTAAATTTTGACACAGAAGGTGAAAAAACATTGCTTTTAAGTTTTGCAAAACTGATGATTGTAGAGGCAAACCAACCCTGAATTGCCGCTGTTCAAACGTTGCAAAATAATTCATTTAAACCCGAAAAATCCCAACAAGAAACAACAAAATCTCCGTTCAGGCACTCATAGAACCAACCTATTTTTCAATAGGATGTATAAATTGTAAAAGCTTAAAAAGGATCCAAAAAATAT
>DMUD01000097.1 GCA_003476475.1 Cytophagales bacterium
AACATCTATCCAGCGTTTCAACACTTTTTGCCAAAAAGGCATTAAGTCATGATCGATATCGATGAGGGGTACCCCAAATACATGTTCTACTTTTACCGAACCTATTAAAATTTGGTACAAATCGGGCATAACCGAAAGCTTAGTACCCGAACCCGCCAATAAATTGGTCAGTTCTTTGATTTTGATGTGTTCGGTAGGATTAATGCAAATCACAACCCTATCTACTTTGCAACGCCTTATCACCTTTAAAATTTGTGAAGTATCGCCCCAAAAACGCACATCAGTAAACTGAACAGAAGAAGTTGTTTCATCAGGGCTAACGAACCCTATAAATTTTAGCCCAAGTATATGATTAGCCTTCTGAAGTTCTTGCATGCTTCGAACTACTTTGTCGCTATTGCCTACCAAAAGGCAGTTGAAGGAAATTGCGCCACTTTTTATTAAGTGTTTAATGTAAGTTATGCTCAATAGTTTGGAAAAGAATCCTAGCCCGAAATGCAGTACGAAATACAACAACAGAGTTTGATAGTATTTTTGGTAATCATTCACGCCCAAATCGTCTAGAAGCGTGGTTAGAAAAATAATGATACAGCCCCAAAATGAGGCATGCATTAAGTTTAGTAGTTCCTTAATTCTCGATTTCCTAAAAATATCGTGATAAAAGCCAAAAAGGTAGTAAAGCAAAACCCAAAAAGAGGCAATAGCGGCTGCGCCTAAAAAAAGTTTGAGATATTCTTCTGAATGTACCCCTCCTTCGTCAAGTACTTTTTTACGAAAGAAAAAAAAGAATACCCACGAAACATACGCCGCCAAAAAATCGGATACAACAAAACGAATTTTTCTAATATCTGTATTCAATTATATGGTGTCGAGTTTTTTGTCAATAAGCGTTTTTATCGCCTTTGCACATACTGTAAACAGTGAGAAAAATAATTTTCATATCCAACCAAAATGTCCAGTTCTCGATATAAAATATATCCACTTTAATCCTTTGTTTCATCGTAAGGGTATCACACACCTCGCCCCTGTGTCCTTTGGTTTGAGCCAAACCTGTGATACCTGGCTTGACCACATGTCTTAAAATATATTTGTGGACGCGGTGTTGAAAATCGTCATTCAATTTCAAAGGATGAGGTCTAGGCCCTACAATACTCATATCGCCCATGAATACGTTAAAAAATTGTGCAAATTCATCCAAACTAGTTTTGCGTAAAAATCGCCCAATTTTAGTTACTCTTTTGTCATTTTTGGTGGCAGCCCTGAATTCGGCATTTTTGGAATAGGTCATGGTACGAAACTTCAGGCAGGCAAAAATCTTATCATTTTTGCCTGCACGCTTTTGCTTGTAAAATACAGGGCCTTTGGAATCTAATTTTATTAAAATTGCGATAAGCGGGGTGAGCCAACTCAACACAAAAATGATTGCAAATAAAGAAAACAAGAGATCGAAAATCCTTTTTAAAGCAGAATTGAACAAATTGTTTAGTGGATTTCGCTTAATGGCATAATATGGTTTGCCATCTATGTATTCAACAGTAAGTTTTGCGCCGAGTATAGTCTTAAGATTCGGCAATGGTTGAACAAACGTATGCTCTACGTTTTTTTCTTTCGACTCCACTTCTTCAAGTTGAATTGTAGGACTGTTCAAAGAATCAGACATGTCGTTCTACTAAGAATGAGTAGATAGAAGCCATAGGTAAATTTTTTTTCTAGGCATTTGTGCAAATTTATACTTTTAAGTCAAAAAACATAACCTTGTAAGACTTCAAAAACTTGAATTTATTGTTGCAATTCGCAATACAAATTATGATATAAACTTGAAATTATGCCCATGTGGTAATTTTTCGCATATTTTTCTTCCGACTTTAAACCAAATTTTTCTCTCTTAGACTGATCATTCAACAGGTCTAACAACTTGGAATGAGCATCTGATTCCGTTTTAAAAATATAGCCATTTTCATCATTTGTGACCAAGTCAACATTGCCAACGCAATCGCTCAATAACAAAGGTTTACCAATGGCCATAGATTCTAACACTGCCAATGGCATTCCTTCCCATAAAGCCGTGGAAAGATAAATGTCTATCTGACTAAGTTGGCGATACAACTCTTTTTTGGTCAACCACCCAGTCACTTCTATATTGGGCGATTTCAAAACATTTCTTAATTCTCCATCTCCAATCCAAACAAACCGAACAGCTTCACTTTGGGCAAATTTAAGCGCAATTGAGTTAAATTGATGTGGGTTTTTTTGTATTGTAATTCTACCTACTGTTCCTACTGTTAGAAAGTTTTTTGCACCATTTTTTTGTTCCACCAAGGAATCAACCTCAGTACCATTTGGAATAACTATTGGTTTTATTCCAATCACTTGCATTGCCTTACATTCTGATTCCGAGCAACATATTACTTTACAAGGCAATAATGCGTGCGCAATCCTTTCCAATATCTTGTAAGTGTTTTTAACAAAAAATGAGACATCGCAACGTAAAAAAGAAACTGCATGTGTCGTATAAACTACTTTCCTGATGCCAAGTATAAAACAAGCCGCCCTACCTAAAAAACCTGCTTTGGAAGAATGAAGATGCACTACGTTCGCATCCGATTGATTTCTCAAAACCTTAATCAGTTGCGAAAGTGCTTTTACGTCAGCGAAAATTTTAATCTCACGTTGGGCATGTTCCCAATAAACAGCTTCCATGTTTTCTGGAAAACTGTTTCCGAACTCACATTCCAACTTTTTGTACGCACTGAAAGCTCTTTCACCACAAATAACTATATGGTGATGCTGCGGTAAATATTTGGCAATTAGGTAAATGAAATCAAAGCTTCCACCATCAGACTCTATTATATGAAGTATTTTCAAATCTCAATTACTTAGCTCCGAAATTTGATTTCAAATAAGCCCATGTCATGGGGCCATCTCTTTTTTCACTCAAAACGAGCTCTTTAAATTCATCGTTATATGAATTTAAAATATTATATAAACCAGGATTGGGTTTATGGCTATAGAATATTTTCAGCTTATGAGATTCAGAGAACAATGGCAAAACAGTACTACTAATGCTCGCATCGAAAATATCATGCATTTCAATGAGCAAATCGGTGTTTGAAAGAAATGGAATCGTCTCAACTGTAAAAAGCTCTTTTTCATAACCCTCACAATCGCACAAAATAAAAGTTCTTTTTGTCTTTTCTATTTTCTTGATATCATTTGGTGTGAACTTATTTGAGAGATACATTTTGTTTGCCACCCCATTTATTTTGGCCATTTCACCACACATCTTTAAAGCCTCATTATCAATATCATATGCATAAATAGATGCGTTTTGTGTGGTTAATGCAAAACCTACTGCATAATAGCCTTCAGCACAACCTATGTCAATGATAGTGTCATAAGCGCTAGTTGATACAGATTTTATGACCTCTTCAAGCTCACTTTCATAAGATCCAATAATTTTAGGCGCCATTACGCTGCATTTTGCATGCAAAGAAGGATACCTCATGCCTTTGAATGGCCCACCCAAAACAACTTTTGAAAAATTTGTCGCTTTAAAAAAATGATGTTCAGCAAGCAATTTCTTCCATTTAAACAAATGATTACTACCCAATGCCGAAAACAACCTACTGAAAATAGGACGTGTAAAGAAAGAGTCTGAAAAAAAAACAATGGTGTTTTTGGCAATAGAGTTCATGTTTTCCTATGCTTCTTGAACAAATTTATTAACAATTGGATATATATAAACCACTAAGGAAACAAATATTCCCAAGAGAAACCCTAGTGGCAAGAAGATGCTGTATTTCGGGCTATACTTTTTCTTGAATTTGGTAAAATGTCTTACAATCAAGATGTCTTCAATTTGTGCGAGCTCCTCATTGTATTTTTTCTGTTTTTCATACATTTCCACCAGCTTTTGATTTAGGCCTCCAATGTCTGAAAGAAACAAATTAGGTGCATTTCTGCTGCCCTTATTGTTCAAAATATCAGTCACATTTTCTTTGAGAGTATCCATATTCTTAATTTCTTCGTCCAATTTCGCAATGTTAAATTTTAAACTAGACTTGGCAGACTCCAATCTAAGTTTGACATAAGGAATATTTTCCACATAATTCTTCAACCCTTGCTCTAAACTATCTAGCACATTTGTATCATATACTTTAGCAGTAATCTCAAAGCCGAGTTTCTGCTCTGTTTCTTCGTATATATTAGTGGTTAACTTGGTTCGTTTTACTTCTATATCATTCACTTTCTTCAGCGTTCCAACAGAAATAGAGGTAAGTATACTTAACTGATCGTAGTCTTTTTGTTTGAACAACTTTCCTAAATCCTCATATAAACTTATCACCTTACTATCCGAAAGATTGGTCGAAAACCCTCCCATGGTGCTTTGATAGACAGGCTTGCTAAAAATACACCAAGTCAAGCCTAACAATATTCCGGAAATACTTCCTATAGCAAGATGTCTTTTTGCAGATTTAACAAAACTTACAATTATTGAAAGAAGCTTCAAGAAATCAACACTATCCTCTACAACATTTGGATGACCACTTTTCATGAATTTAAATTATTGGATGAAGTTAAAAAACAATAAAAAAAAGAATAAGCCAAAACACCTTTTGAAATATCGAACATGTTCTCTGTAAACAAACACAAAATTAAGATCCCAAAGATGCAGGTTTGTAAAATATCCCTATTGTAAAATAATGAGTATACGAACGGAGTAATTAAAACAAAAATTAAAGCGGCTATTCCCAAAATTCCCAGCCTTATGATGTAGTCCAAATACTGACAATGACTGTCGTAATCCATAAAATCATTCATGCCACTTTCTATGTAACAGTTATTTAAAAATCTTCTGGAATCACCTGTACCAATACCAGTAAGAAAATTTTCCTGCGCAATTTTAAATGCACAACTTAAAGTAGTAACCCTAGTAGAGTAATAATTCCTTTTGTCGTTGACCAAAACGGTTTCTTTTGAAGAAAGAATCTGTTCCCATCTACTTTTTAATGGTGGAAATAGTACAATGGCAGTAGCAAAAAAGAATACGAAAATTGACGATACAATCAAAAGTTTAGAAACGTTTATTCCCTTTGAGACTATTAAAATCCAAGCAACCGCTACAAAAGTAGCGATGATTGCTGTTTTAGCCATAATAAGAACAAGAATTACCGATAAAATAATAAAAGAGGCACCATAAAATAACTTTTTAGTTTGCCTTTCAATACTAATACAAAAAAATTGATGTATAGAAAACAACAAAGCAATTGAAACATTTAATCCGAACTGCACATGAGACATGTTTACTGCTGAAGGCAGCTTCAATGTAAAAAACTCATTAACTCCCCACATTCCAGCTTCTTCCCCTGAATAAACCCTGTAAATCGCGAAAAAAAAACAATATAAAATTACAACTAAAATCCCGAGCAAATAAAAGTCCCATATTTTCCAAATGTTATGTTTTGAGGATAAATCATTCATCGAAAAAACGAGCGGCAACAAAAAGAAAACGGATTTTTTCTCAATGTGAGAAAGTCCACTATTCATGTCTGTTGTAAAGCTCAATCCTATCAGTTCAACAGCAAATAAAACTAACAAAAAGCTACTCATCTTTCTAAATGAGTAGCTTTTGGGGTCAAATATTAACCCCCAAAAGGCTAAAAGTGTGCAGCATAAAATCAAGATATTGGTCACCATGTAGGGAAGTGACAAACAAAAAGACAAAATACATACTGCAGAAAGCAGGAGTGATTTATGATTTAATATCATCTGCAAGTTGTTTGTTTTCCCATGAATCTAGCTGAACCAACAAGATTGGTATCCAAAAAGGAAAGTGGTAATACAACACACATATAGAAGAGTGTAAAACTAAATAAACAAGACTAAAACCAATATAATGAGAAACTTCCGATTTGCTTTTCAGCAACCTGAAACAAATCAATCCAAAAAAACACAAAAATAGTAGCGCTGAAAAAATTCCCGTGTCAGAAAGTATCGTCAGCAAAGTGGAAAAATATCCTGATTCGTATTTCTCTACACCATATCCAGGCCCTTGACCAAAAAAAGGCGCATTAAGCCATTCTCTGACTGCAGCCGCAATCTTAAGCTTGCGATCATAGGCAGAGGCATTGGAATCTGACAAAGATATTTTTTCGAACAAATAATTGGCATAAAAAGTATCGCTAAGAAAATAGGCAAGAACCAGTAAAATGAATACAGAGCCAACTAAGTACATGCTATATCTTTTCATGTATTTCCAGGTACTTTTTATGTTCACAAAAAAGAATGAAAGGGCTAAAAAAGCCCAGCCAGCAGCCGAAGCCAAAAACAAAAGACAAAGTGTGTGACTAATCAAAATGACGAAAAGGGCGGTGTTCTTTTCTTGTTTTTTGGCATAATATATCGCAAAGGGTAGTAATATGTTTGTAAAATAAGCAGTATGACCAGGTTCTTCAGTAACTCCAGCCACTGAATAGAAGAATTTTTGAATGTAAAAATTCATGTTAGAAGTCTCGTCACCTCCAGTCAAAAACAAAGACCTGATTTCTATATGGTGACTATTTAACAGATACCACTCCAAAATCACAACCGAATCACAAAGCAAGAGCGAAAAGAAAAAACACTTCGTAAGGTGGGAAATGGACAATCGGCACCGATAGTATATAAGCTTAAAAAAAATCAAATACATGAATACTGCAAAAGAATAAGACAAGGCATGGTTGAAAGATCTAGTTTCGCCATAACCCGCAAAAAAAGAAATCCAGACAAAAACCAAGAGCAACAACATCAAAAAATCTTCTTGAAACAAAACCACATGAAGTGGTTTTTTTAGAATTTGCATAAGAAGAAAAGGGATTGAAAAGAAAAATAAAAGTAATATAAGTACCACAGGCAAACGGAGCCAAGACGAAATTGCCAACCACGAGACAAACGGAGAAAAAATAAGAAAAACACGGAGCAATCTCTCTTGTAAAGTGTGTGTTTGATTAGCTAACATCACTAGTTATCGAAGTTGACGAAATGAATTTCCTGATATGTCTGTACATCATAAAATTCCCTATTAAATTCCAGAATGCAAGCGTTATTAAGCTGGCTATCGCACATCCCAAATAGCCATAATTTGGTATAAGTAAAGCATTGATAACTATATTGATAGGCAATGTGACCAACATTATGTTCCTGAAAGTTTTTTCCATTCCTATCATAGGCATCACAGTTTCTGGGGCTCCCATGGCACAATTTATCAACTGCCCCGCTGAAACTATTATAAGCGCTAAATATGCCTGATGCATATTTGGGCCAAAAAAATTCAAAATCATCTTTCCAAAAAAAACAAAAAACAAAAAGAAACACAAACCTGGTAGAAACATACGGCGATTCATCACTTTCAAATTTGAAATGATGCTATAGTAATCAGACTTTGCATAAAAAGCAGAAAAAGAACTTGCCATAGACAAAGAAACAAACATTCTGCCTATTACTACCATGTAAGACACTTTCAAGACGATGGAGTAAACACCAACTTGATAATTATCTGTCAAAAGTTCTAAAATAATGACATCGCAAAAACCCAGAAGCATTATAAAAAAGCTCCCAACAAATAAATTGGGAAAAACAGATTTATAATTCCTCAACGAATCAGATTTGAAACCAATACCTCGAAATGTCCAATAAACAAAACAGAAAGAAATTAAAAGTGTGACATAAATAGCAAGAGAATACGACAAGAAAAATGCTTGAAAAACTACATCAAATATTAAAGTAAAAGAAGGTACTAACACGCTTTGAAATAAAAAAAAGAGGGAGTTTTTCCCAATTCCTCTAAGGTACTCATAATTCAATGAAATAATGACAGAAGGCGTAAGCACAAGACCCGTATAAAAAACATTGTAAGAAAATCTCATGTCTTTTCCTAAAATGAAACTTATCTGTTCCCAGTATAATAGTAAACTGCCCGAAACAAGAAGTGCCAACAACCCACATGTTACAAGGACATTTATATACAAACCAAATGTTTTAGCCCTATTTTGTTTTTCTTCATTGATTGAAGAAACCTTAACAAGTAGCGAATCACAACCAAATTTCAGTATGGAAGACAAAAAAAACGTTAAAACAAATACAACAGTGTAGGAACCAGACATCTCTATACCGTGTACTCTGGAAATATAGTAGGTGAGAAAAAAATTAAGAAATATACCTAAACCCCTAACTATAATGGGGAAAAAAAATCCATTTTTCAAAACAACTTTGAAATTATATTTATTGAAAAAACCCACCTATCAACCCAATAAAACGTCTAAATGACTTTTGGCAGATTTTTCCCAAGTAAACTCCGCAATTCTTATTTTTCCCTCTGCAATCGTTTTTTCTTTAATTGTATGATTTCCAATTGCCTCATTTATCAAATTTGAAATATCATGTATATTTTCAGGATCAAAGTACATAGCGCCATTTCCACCTATCTCGGGCAAGCAAGAACTTTTGGAGCAAACCATAAGTTTGTTGTAATGCCAAGCCTCCAAAATTGGAAAACCAAAACCTTCGGAATAAGAGGGATAGATTACGAAATTGCAGTTGGAATACAACCAATCCAATTCCTCATTTGATGGCCTATTTACCAATATAACATTATTTTGAAGGCTATTTTTCGCAACATAATCGGACGTGTTAAAAAAACGCTCTATCTGATTGCCAGCTAACACCAACTTAATCCCTTTTGAAAAAGCATTAGACCTCACATATCCATCAATCATGTTTTTTATATTCTTGTGAGGCCGATTATTGCCTACATATAAAATGTAGGTATCTGGATACAAACCAAACATACTCGGCAATTCAGCTTGACAATTATTAGAAAAAGTTGAGAATCCATGATAAATTCTGTTCACTTTGTTGACGTTCACAAAAGTGTTGTTGGCCAAATCGTTTCGAACAAAGTCCGAAAACACAATCACTTTGTCATACAAAATTCCAGACCAATTAATGGACAGTTTTGCATATAAAATTGCGTGTAATCTGTCTGTAGCCGCCCTACTGCTAATAAAATAGTGGTTCATGTCATGAACGGCAAAAACACATCTTTCTGCCACCCTGCTCATAGGAGGGTCGATAAAAGGATTGTAATAAACTTTGGCAGATGTTTTTTTTATAATTTCCCTAATACGACCGACCTGATTGAATAAATTTATTTTTGAACCAAAATTATAAAATTCAAATTTTTCGGGATTTACTAGTTGTTTAATTGGAAATTTATCAGTCCCAATTAACACCAAATTGCAATTTTCAGTATCTAAATGATTGATAAGGTGTATTACATAACGCCCAAGTCCATCTGTAATTTGACTTATATGCCTTACGTCAATCGCAATTTTATTGTTCATCTTACAAAAGTAATCATAATGCATTTATTTGCCGTAAATTTTGACAAACATTTAAATATAAATTAATTTGTTTTTTGAGCAAGTTAATAAGAGTTACCCAACCTCTTACATATTGATATGTAATATTTTAATTAAAAATACATACTTTAATAGAAGTCTATAATGGCGACTACATTGGTTGCAAAAAGTTATTTACTACTTTACCAAATTCAAATTTACTTCATTGACTAATTCTGTCTGATTTTTATATGATAAAATATTTTCAAGTGTTGTTTTGGCTATCTCGCGCAAAGCGGTTTCGGTTAGGAACGCCTGATGGGCTGTAATAAGCACATTGGGAAAGGTAAGCAAGCGCAAGATTAAATCGTCTTGTATGACGGTTTCCGACAAATCTTTGAAAAAAAGTTTATCTTCATACTCGTACACATCCATTGCCAAATATCCTATTTGTTTCTTTTTCAATGCCTCGATAATGGCTTGCGTGTCGATGAGGGCTCCCCTGCCAG
>DMUD01000017.1:0-134 GCA_003476475.1 Cytophagales bacterium
TCGTAAAAAGCACGGCGTTTTTTGTCGGACAAGATGTGCAACATTTTGCTGCGTTCGGCACGTTCGGCTGTGGGCACACTTCCTTTCAAGGTCACGGCGTGGGTATTGTCTCGTTCAGAATAAGTGAATACATG
>DMUD01000017.1:467-13372 GCA_003476475.1 Cytophagales bacterium
AATACATGCAAATAGGAAATATCCAATTCGTTCAAAAACTTGTAGGTATCCAAAAAATCTTCTTTCGTTTCGCCAGGAAACCCTACAATCACATCTACCCCTATGCAACAGTTGGGAATCAGGCTTTTGATGAGCGCCACTCTTTCGGCATACAGTTCGCGCTGGTACCGGCGGCGCATCATTTTCAACACCTTGTTGCTGCCACTTTGCAAGGGAATATGAAAATGGGGTACAAATTTTTTGGAGGAAGCCACAAACTCCACTATTTCGTTGGTCAGCAAATTGGGTTCGATAGAAGAAATACGGAAGCGCTCCACCCCTTCCACTTTTTCCAATGCTTTTACTAAATCGAAGAAAGTTTCTTCGCGCTTGCCTTCGTGCAAACCAAAATCGCCAATGTTCACCCCCGTAAGCACAATTTCTTTCACGCCCGCTTGGACAATTTCTTCGGCCGAACGCAGGATATTGGCCACATAGTCGGAACGGCTTTCGCCGCGCGCAAGGGGGATGGTGCAAAAAGAACAATTGTAATCACAGCCGTCTTGTACTTTCAAAAAAGTACGGGTACGGTCGCTAAGGCTGTAGGCATTGTGAAAAGTGTTGGCCTCTTGAATATCGGAATGAAACACCTTGGCGAGACCTTCTTTCTGAAAACCATCGAGCACATCCAACAAACGAAATTTTTCGGCAGCGCCCAACACCGCATCCACACCCGGAATTTCGGCGATTTCCTGTGGCTTCAGTTGGGCATAGCAGCCTACAATGGCGATGAAAGCCTGGGGCGAATGTTTCAATGCCTCGCGTACCACCTTGCGGCACTTCTTGTCGGCATTGTCGGTAACCGAACAGGTGTTAATGACATAAATATCGGCCTTTTCCGCAAAATCCACCTTTTCGTAGCCCCTCTGTTCGAAGAGACGAGATATGGAAGAAGTCTCGGAATAGTTAAGCTTGCAACCAAGCGTGTAAAAGGCCACTTTTTTCATGGCTGCAAAGATAGGGAATTTGAACGATTGGGGTTTTGGGGACTTTAATGAATTACTAAACATTAAGAAGTGATAACATTGTGAACTAAAACCATTCCATTATTATTCTTCTTATTTTTGCCCAATCGCTTTTTACTATGAGGTTATTCCTTGTGCTTCTTTATTCGCTTGGCCACTTTTTGGCAATAGCCCAAAATACCCAAACCTACACCCACGACAATTATCTGTTTCGCACTGCCCAGGAGTTGTATGGCAAGGAAAAATACACGGCTGCTCGCCAATACTTTGAAAAATACCTGTCTCTGAACAAGCAAGACCTGCTAAGTGTGGAATCGGAGTATTACTTGGCCGATTGTGGCTTGCAACTTTTTCACGACGACGCCGAACTGAAACTAAACGAATTTGTAAAAAAATACCCTGCCCACCCCAAATCGCAACAGGCCTTGCTTTCGCTTGGCAATGTGTTAAAGGGCAAAAAAGACTACAAAAGCGCGCTTTTGTATTACGAAAAGCTAAACTCCGATTTGCTTTCGAAAGAACAAAAAGAGGAAGTGCATTTCAATATGGGCTATTGCTACCTGAACGACAAGCAGCTAGACAAGGCACTACCCCACTTCAATAGCTTGAAAACAGGTGAAAATAAATACACCTATGCGGCCTCCTACTATGCCGGCAACATCGAATTTAAACAAGGCGACAACGATGCTGCACTAACTGACTATAAAAAAGCGGAACAAAATGAAAGCTACAGAGCACTCGTGCCCTACATGATTGCCCACATTTTATACAAACAAAAAAAATACGAAGACCTGATTGCCTACAACGACACGCTCGCCAAGCAAAAAACCGATTTCAAAAACCAAGACGATATACAACTTTTGCTTTCGGACGTTTATTTCCGCAAACAAGAGCATTTGAAGTGTGTAAATGCCAGCGAAAAATATGCCGCTACCAAAGAGCTTCCTGAAGACGCACAGTACCGCTATGCAAAATCGTATTACTACTTGGGAAAAAACGAAAAGGCCATTGCCAATTTCAAAAAACTGGTAGCCCAAAAAGATTCGATTGGGCAACACGCTGCCTACTTTTTGGCCCTTTCGTACCTGCGCGACGACAACAAAACCTTTGCTCTGCCTTTTCTTGCGCAAGCGGCCGAGTTACCATTTTCGAAAGAGGTGAAAGAAGAAAGTATCTTTTTACAGGGAAAAATAAGCTACGAACTGGGCAAATTTTCAGAAGTAATAGCCAGCTTGAAAGAATACCGCAAGCGCTATCCCAAGGGGCGTTTTGTGCAAGAGGCAAACGAAATAATGAGCGATGCCTTGCTCAACACCAGCCATTATTCAGAAGCATTGGATTACATAGAAAGCCTGAGCAAGCGTAGCCCTCGCATAGATGCCGTGTACCAAAAAGCGGCCTACCACCGTGCCGAAGAACTGTACAACCAAAACCACGCCGACAGCTCGGTTTCCTATTTTGAAATATCGCAACAATACCCCTACGACAAGGTACTAGTGGCTGGCGCCAATTATTGGATAGGTGAAATTTTGTCGATGAAAGGCGACTACAAAGGGGCAGTAGAATACTATTTGGCAACGCAGGAAAACAAACAATCGGGGGCGCAAGATTTTTATAAAAAAGCCGATTATGGTTTGGGATACGCCTTTTATAATCAAAAAATGTACGACAAGGCCTCAACCCGTTTCAGAGAGTTTTCCGACCGCCGAGACCAGCAACACAGCAAATATTACCCCGATGCCTTGCTACGCCTTGCCGACTGCTATTACGTGCAAAAAAGATACACCGACGCCTTGATTACCTACGACAAGGCGCTGGAGGCGCAAAACAAAGAAAAAGATTACATTCTTCTACAAAAAGGGCTTGTGAGTGGCACATTGGGCAACTATGACCAAGCCGATAACTTTCTTTTCGATCTCACACACCAATATCCCAAATCGCCTTACTATGAAACAGCTTTATTCAACAAAGCGATGTTTGCCTTAGAAAGAGGCGATTATTTGACGGCAGTGCAAAGCTACACCATGTTCATTCGCGAAAGACCCGGAAGCCCATACCTGCCCTATGCTTTGGAGAGAAGGGCTATTTGCAATGTGAATTTGAAAAATCCTGAGCTGGCTTACACCGACTATCAATTGGTGCTAAAAGACTACCCCACTTCGCCAGTGGCCAATGCTGCCCTGCAGGGCATTCAAGAAATTATGTCGAAAGAAGGAAAAAACGAAGAGTTTATTGCCATTTTGAAAGAATACAAAACGGCCAATCCGCAAAAAACCGACCTCGAACACATCGAATTTGAGTCGGGGAAAAGACTTTATTTCGACCAGAAATACAACGAGGCTATTCAAGTACTTTCCAATTTCCAAATTTCTTACCCCAACAGTTCTTTTGGCTATGAATCTACGTATTATTTGGCCGACGCATATTACCGTTTGGGTAAACTGAACGAGGCCCTTCCGTACTACCAAAAAGTGGTGGAGGCCAACAAAGGCACCTATACCAACCGTTCTTTGTTCAAAATAGCCGACATATACTACGCCACCGGCAACTACAGCGAAGCAAAAAAATACAACAAACAGCTGCAAAAAGTCGCAAGCTCCAAAAAAGAAGTAGCCAATGCCTACCAAGGCTTGATGCTCGCCCATTTCCAAACGGCGCAATACGATTCTTGCTTTGCCTATGGCGAATTGATTGTCAATTCGGGATATGCCACCACAACTGGACAAAACAAAGCCTTCCTGTACCAAGCAAAATCGCTTTTGGCACAAAAAGACACCTTGAAAGCCCTGGATTATTTTGTGGTAACGATGAACGAAGCCAAAGACGAAAACGGCGCCGAAGCACAATACACTATTGCCACTATTTTCTACCAACAGAAAAAATACAAATCGTCGTTGAACGAGCTATTTAATTTGAACGAATACTATAGCGACTATGTGAAATGGGTCGACCAATCGTTCCTATTGGTAGCCGACAACTACTTGGCCTTGGGCGAAACTTTTCAAGCCAAAGCCACGCTGGAGTCTATAGTAAAAAATGCAAGCGATGCTAAAATGGTAGAATCGGCCAAACAGCGATTGGATAAAATGGCGCAAGAAAACGCCGGAGTGAACCAATAAATTGGCTATTATAGCTTTCAATTAAACTTTAAAAATAGCTCATTTCCTCGAAGCCTAAAAGAGAGTGGTTTTTGAATTATACTGCTTAATTTTTTGTTTGTAGCAAACAACCCAATTTTAACCAACCCAATATGGCTAGCTTCCAAACACTGATCAATTCACAAAAACCAGTTTTAGTCGATTTTTCAGCCGAATGGTGCGGCCCATGCAAAACGATGGCGCCCATTTTGGAAGAAGAAAAAAAAATTGTGGGCGAAATGGCGACGATTGTAAAATTAGATGTGGACAAAAACCCGACGGCGGCAGCGGCTTACAAAGTGCAAAGCGTACCCACTTTGATGATTTTTAGAAATGGACAATTGAAATGGCGCCAATCGGGGGTGATACAAGCCAAACACCTCGAAAAGCTGCTTTTGCAATACCAAAATAGTTAGTCTTTGGTCTCATATTTGGCAAACTTCTTTCTATCGCCACTGAAGTTTTCTTTTCTGTCGAAAAGACAAATATCTTTTCAGTTTATGCCTTGCATGCATTTTACTTTTATATTTGTGATGCGTGAAAAAGCTACTGCCCATATTTCTTGCTTCCAGCATCCTTTTCCAATCTTTAGTGGGGGCTTTTTTAGTGCTTTCGTACCAATGGCAAAAGAAAGAAATTGCTGCAACGCTGTGTATAAACAAAAACCTTCCTTCGAAAGGGTGTGAGGGGAAATGCTACCTAAAAAAGCAACTGAAAAAAGCGGAAGAGGCCGAACAAACGCTTCCCGGAATTATCAAGGAAAAACTTGAAATCGCTTACACTTTGCAGGAACCCCTGTATTTTAGCTTTTATAAAATAAAAATCACTGAAAAAAACAACAGCTTTTATTCATTTTTCATTCCAGAACAACCTACTTTTTCACAACCACACCCACCTAGCGTTTAGTTTTTGCCCGCACACAAGCATTGGTGCAGGCCATCGTGTCTTTTCAGGCATTCAAGTAAATAAAAACTAAAGGTTAATTCATGAATTTAAAGCATTTAGCTTACGTGCTTTTGGCATGTGTTGTTTTCAGTGCATGTTCTAAAAAAGAGGAAAACCCACAGCCAAGCGAGAAAACAGCCCCCTTGGACAGCAGCAAATATGGTTTGTTGTCTATGCACATGCACATGGAAGTGAATGGAAATGAAGCATACAGCTATGAGGGTGTGCATACCTTGGAAGACGGCAGGCAGGTTTCTTTCAGCATGGCGCAATTCTACCTCTTCGATATTGAATTGGTTAAAGAAAACGACGCCCTGTACCGTATTCCAAACAAAGTGCTTTTGAGAACGATGGACAGCGCTTCTTACTATTTGGGAAAAGTTCCTGTAGGCAAATACAAATCTATTCGTTTCAAAGTTGGATTGCCCTCGCAGTTGGACACTTCGATTTCAACCTCCATTTTAAACAAACCCGAAATGTTTTTTGGGAACGATGTCAAAACCAATGGTCATGTTTTTGCTTTCTTAAAAGGCAAAATAGACACCACTAGCGACCTTTCGGGTTCGGCCAACATTCCTTTTGAATACAAAATTGGAACTTCCATTTCGTTGAGGGACGTAAAGATGGGCAATACCAAATACGAAGTAAAGCAAACAGGAATGGAGTATGTGCACTTGATATTTGACCCAAGCAAAGTATTTAACGGCATTTCGCTGCACAACGAAAGCAATTTGAGGCTTGTTAGCAAGGAAGAAAATACCAGTGCACTTGCCCAAAAAATTGCCGACAACATTGGACACCTATTTGCCTACGAGTATGAATAAGACCGTACTTTTTATCGCAATGGCAATGTTTTGTATGGTTGCATATTCCTGTACCTACAACAAGAAAGAACTTCCTGTGTTGGCTAATCCAGAAAAGGGTTTGGGCAACGGAAATTCCCTTCCCGACTCTGTGTCTTTTGCCTTACATGTGTTGCCTATATTCAAAACGGAATGTGCTACTGAAAATTGCCATAGCGGTACCAAACCGGCCAGCAATTTGAACCTTGAAAATGACAAGGCCTATGCCCAAATAAGCAATTCGTACAGAGGGTACTTAAACACAGTTCAGCCCACAAATAGCCTTCTGTACAACTTGCTTACAACCGATGGCAGCAAAAAAATGCCGCCAAACAAAAAAGTTGACCAAAAACAAATAGACCTCATAGTAAAATGGATGGCACAAGGTGCCACGAACAATTAAACATTAACTTAAATTCAATTATTAAAATGAAAACAATATTCCAATACTCATTTAAATTCATTCTTTTGGTTGCAAGCATGGTTTCGGCCTATGCCCATTTTGGCTCACGAGGCCCTTTAGGAGGTTCGGTAAACTGTATGACAGTTTTTGATTCGACCGTGTACATAGGCACCGTTTCGGGTGGCGTGTACGAAAGTACCAACAGCAAGTTGGTGGCCTGGAGAGCCCGTCCGGTTGGGTTGAAAAGCGGTAAAATAACTGCAATAGTGCATACAGGTAAATATCTTTTTGCTGGGACTGCCGACAGTGGCGTATTCCGTTTTACTGGTTTTGTAGGGGTAGACCGCTATTGGGAAAAGAAAAACAGTGGCTTGGGTAGCACCCAAATCATTGCATTGATTTCGGTGGACAGTGTTACTCTTTTGGCTAGTACCGTAGGCGGTGGTTTGTTCAAAACAGTAAACAAAGGCGAAAGCTGGATAGCGGTGAGCAACCCCACTTTACAAAATTTCGATATTTCGTCAATGGTCAAAGCTGGTAACAGAATCGTAGTGGGCACACAGGGTGGCGGCATTTATGTGTCAGACGACACGGCCAAAACCTGGAAAAATTTCAATGACAATGGTAGCCAAAACTCGAACGTAGCCTTGCTTTCGTATAATGAAAAAACAGATGAACTTATCGTGACAAACGAAGTGGGCATGTTCCTTGTAGGCAATGCAGGCCAGGGCTCTACCGCGGTTTACACTTTGGCCGAAAACGGCCTACCAAATGGCATTAAAGTGATTTCCATCTCCAACAATCAAGACAATTGGTACATCGCAACCAACATGGGGCTTTTCACTTCGTCTGCTAGTGCCCTAAACTGGGTTTCGATTGGAACTGTAAATTTGGAAAACCTAACGGCGATTGTGCCTTTCAGAACCAATTTGGTGTTGGGAACCAAAGACTTAGGCATTTACAAAACAACGTTGGCTTCGGCATCGCCTACAACCACTTGGACCAGCGTTTCCACAGGTTTCAACAACCAAAAGGCGTATGCAGTAGCCACAAGCGGACAGTTCATAATTGCAGCCGCCACCGAAAAGGGTGTGTTCATAAGCAAAGATTTGGCTTCGAGCTATGTAAAATCAAACAACGGCCTAGAAGACAGCTTGAATGTAACCGACCTGCTGTTTTTGGGGAGCAACTTGTATGCTAGCACTGCCAATGCGGGCATCTTCTTCAGCGCCGACACCGGCAGAACTTGGAACAGGATCAATACAGGATTAGCAAACAAAAACATCCAAAGATTATTCAGGACAAACAACCAATTGGTCGCTTTCGACAATTTGGGCAATGTACTGGCTACCAGCACTTCCACTATCAATTGGGCAAGCAGAAACTCGGGACTACCAATAGGTGTGCAACCCCGTGCGCTTACTTTTGTAAACGATACTGTTATACTAGGCACCTTCGGAACTGGTGTTTTTGTCAATGTAAATGGATTGGAGACTGGTTGGTCGGCCGCCAATGCAGGTCTTGACAACTTGGAAGTGACCTCGCTGACTTCTTTTGGGCCATTTGTATTTGCTGGCACGGCTGGCAACGGAGTATTCAGAGCCAAAGCTTGGAGGGTTTCACAAGATGGCTGGCAGGCTACTGCGCCCCTAGGCATATCGCATACCAACCTGATGGGCTTGAATGGCAGCCATATACAAGCCATGGCCACCAATGGCGGTTATGTATTTGCGAGCCACAAGGGCGGACTTTTGGCTACTTCCGACCATGGCAACACGTGGATTGCAGGTGGAAACCAATTCAACCTGCCAAGCTATGCCGATATATACCGAATCGACTTTACGACCAACACCACAGGAAGGGTTTTTGTGACCACACCCAACAATAGTATATATTCCAATGCCTTGAGCGAACTGCCCGCCTTGCCAACCGGTCTTTTCAATTCTTCAGAAAACAACGCATCGAATGGAATAAAAATGAGTCCAAATCCTAATTCAGGGTCTTTCTGTCTAAAAATTGAAGGTCGCCCAGAAAAAATTGAGATTGTGAATACTTTGGGAGAAATAGTGAAAGAACTTCCTTCATTGTCCGAACAAAATGTAGAAATGGACATAAAAGGGATGTTTTTTATACGAGCCAACACCAAAAATGGACTGCAAATCCAAAAACTAATTGTGGAATAATTAAAGCAAGGGGCTAGTGTTACAAGCTAGCCCCTTTTTTCAAAACGAAGCAAAATGAAAAAATTTCTTCTTTACTCTTGGATGTTTTTGGCAATAGCAGCTTGCAAAAAAAAGGCAGACGAACCGAATCCTGCAAATACAATCATTGACCCCGAAACAGGCCAAAAAATAAAAATTGGAAATATAAAATTGGAATTTGAACATGTGGTGGGCAATGCCGCTTTTCAAATAAACACCGACTTTCTCAATTCGAGTGGAGAAACCTTTCAGGTCAGCACATTACGATATTATATAAGCAACGTGAAATTGAAGAAACCAGATGGCAGTTTTACGGTTATCCCCAAAACGTATCATTTGGTAAACGCTGTAAGAAATAATGCAAATCTGAATGCCTCGCCCATCATTACTATACCAAATGTGCCCGAGGGAAATTACAGCGGTATTTCTTTTTTGATAGGCGTAGATAGTGTGCAAACAGAGTCGGGTGCACAAACAGGCGACTTGTCTCCCGACTTGGGTATGCTGTGGGTTTGGGAAGGATATTCGCCTTTAGAATTTATAGGGAAATCGGCAGCCTCTAAAAGTTCCGACAAGTCTTTTTCGTACCAAATTTTTGGATACAAAGAACCATACAACGCCTCGCAAATTATTTCATGCGATTTTGGCACTTCCTTGCTCATGGCTAAGCAAAATGCTGCACCAATCGTGCATTTCAAAGTCGATATTTTGGAATTTTTCCAAACCCCCAAAACCATTTCAATTGCCAATTTGAGCAGCACTGTAACCAAGGCAAATGAGACCAACAAAATGCTTTCTGAAAACTACAAAGACATGTTCCGTTTCGAACACATCCACAATTGAAATGCCAAGACTGTGGCCACATATCGTTATAGGAAGTTTTCTTCTTTTATCTTGTTCCAAAATGAAAGATGAAAACGTGGTGCTGTCCGACAATTCCAATAAAAATATCCCTGGCTTTGCCCCTCCTGCGCATTTTCCAAAACCCGTATACGATTTCAGCGGCAACACAATCGACCAAAAAAAATTTCGATTAGGACGCATGTTGTTCTACGACCCCATTCTGTCGTTGGATAGTTGCATAAGCTGTGGCACTTGCCACCAACAATCGGTTGCCTTTACCCACTTGAACCATACCGTGAGCCACGGTATAAATGGGTTGCCTGGCAGTCGCAACTCCCCTACTTTGGCCAATCTTGCTTGGTCGCCCCAGTTGATGTGGGACGGCGGCATTCCCAATTTGGAAATACAACCGCTAGCTCCTATCGAAAACCATGTGGAAATGGGCGACAAACTACCCAATGTGTTGCGAAAACTAAACCGCCACCCGCTGTACAGCACAAGGTTCAAAGAAGCTTTTCAAAAAGATTCGATAGATAGCCAGCAAATGCTAAAAGCCCTGGCGCAGTTTATGGTAATGTTGGTATCCGGCAATTCAAAATACGACCACTACCTACAAGGGAAAGCCACACTTTCAAACGACGAGCTGGAGGGACTGAAAATTGTCAAAGAAAAATGTGCTTCCTGCCATGCAGGCGAGTTGTTTACCGATTTTGCGTACCACAACATTGGCCTCGATTCCAACATTTTGGACATTTCGGACCTAGGACGCGAAACGGTAACGAAACGGAAACAAGACCGTCGAAAATTCAAAACGCCTTCCTTACGAAACATGGCTGTAACCAAGCCTTATATGCACGACGGGCGAACAAACGACCTGAAAACCTGCATCAAAAACCACGGCGAATTCGACAGCCCAAACTTGGATTCCCAACTAAAAAAATACATAGGCACAGGTATAGCCATAAGCGACGAAGAATGCATGAAAGTAAATGCTTTTATCAACACCCTTACCGACCCTACTCTCCTTACCGATACTTTGTTTTCATTGCGCACTACCGACTTTTTGCCTTATTCCACAAAACCCGCCAAACATTGCGATTATGTTCACTAAACACCTGTATTTGATTTTTTTCTTGGTAATGAGTTTTACCCAAAAAGGATTGGCTTGTAATGGTGGCTGTCCAGCAGGTGGTGGCTATTTGGGCATCGTTCCCCAATTCAGTAAAAACTTTGTAGGGTTGCGTTATAGGGTAAGGTCGTTTGAATCACACAACCACGACGCGGCAAACCAATCCTCCCTGTTTCAGTTTCAAACAGCCGAAGTGTGGGGACGTTTTTATCCATCAAAAAGAATTCAAGCCTTTGTATTTCTACCCTTTCAAATGAATAGCGAAAAAATAGCAAAAGGCGTGAATCAGGTACAAAATATTGGAGACATCTCATTTGTATTCAACTACAACCTACTAAACACGGGCGACAGCGTAGGCTGCTATTGGAAACACAACTTGCTTTTGGGCATAGGGGCAAAATTGCCCACTGGCAAATACCAACAAAGAAATGAATCGAAACAAATATATCCCCTGGCATTTCAGCCAGGCACAGGGGCTTACAGTGGCATTTTCAGTGCAATTTACACACTGCGTAAAGGAAAAATAGGGTTCAACAGCAACGCCACTTATTACTACAATGGCCAAAACGAATTAGAATATTCTTTTGGCAACATGCTTTCGCTTTCGGGCAATATGTTTTACTGGATGAAATGGGGCAATGTATCTTTTTTGCCTAGTATAGGCACCTATAACGAAATAGCCGCGCGCGACATAGACAACGGCTACTACGTAAACAATACGGGCGGTTCTTTGGGCTACCTTAGCATTGGTTCCGATGTGTACCTGAACCGACTTGCTTTGGGGCTCACGGTGCAAACGCCCTACCTAGTACAAATCCCCGAGAATGCGATGAAAAATGATTTTAGGATGATTGCCAGTGCCACCGTCCTTTTCTGAACCAAACTCTCATAAAAATAGCTATTGTACAATCTTATTCTTTTGCATTTTTCCAAAGACTAGGATCGATAATTGAACTTACCCATTTTACTGTCTCTTTTTGGGCTACTAGTAAATCTAGCTGACGATGTCAAAGGTCTTAAAAAGTGTATCGAAGTTGCAATTTGATTTCAGAACGAATATTGCCCAGCACTTGCTCATAGCCCGAACCCACTTCTTCCCTATCAAAATAGGTGGTACGGCCATATTTCAGCCAAAAAGTCAGCTGACTAGTCAAATTTATTTTAGTCATCATGTATTGACGCATGCCTTTGCCTGTGAAAAAAGGGAAAGAAAAAGAGTACAAGACATCTTTTTCATACATATACTGGCGATTTTCGAAATCATCGGTATCGAAAAGCGAACAGCGCAAACTAAAATCTACCGTGCGACCGTCATATCCAAAGTCTTGAGCAATCATAGAACCATGAGAAACAAATCCTTCTTTGGAATAGCTACTTTGCTGAAAGCGTGATTTCAGATAAAAATGTCTATCGATTTTATATTCAAACTGTGCCATAAAAAACTGGCGTGTATGCGAAATAAGATACTTTTCCTCATTTGCAGTTTCGGCATCCATTTCTTTAGTCTCGGTTCGAAATTGAGCCATAAACAAGGCTTTTTTATTGAATTTGTGTCGTATAGCTAGCATCTGCTCGGCACCTGACGAGGGTGCAGAAACCCTGTATTTAAGCCAAGGAAACATGTAAAGGTCATAGAAAGCATTTAGTTCAGTTTTGTTGGTCAATCTGATTTTTATGCCCCAATAAAATCCTTTCTCGTTCGAATTTTTATAATTTTCGCCAAAAGAATTGCCATAGTGGGTATGCAAATTGGGGGCATAATTTCGATACATCATCGAAACATCTACCCTTGAACCCAAAGAAACAAGCGCACCCTGCACTATTCCTTTTCCGCCAGAAAGACTGGTGGCGGCTTCGCCAAAAAGGCTAATATTTTTTAGAAAATAACTGTAATAAAGGCTGTAATTAGAATTCGCTTCCCCTTTGAAGTCATAAAAATTATAAAAGCCTTTGGCGGGAAGCACTGTTTTGTCGAATTCCAACCTCAAGAGATTGGCTCCCACATGCAAATTTTTGTTTAGCGACTGATAATTAGCATTTAAGCCATAAGCAGTTTCCAGCACTGTTTTACGTGCTGCCAGTTCGGTAGCTGTACGATGCAACCCTGTGTAACGAAGTGTAGCCAAATCGTCGTTGGATGCCGAATCCGTCAACTGAATGCTGCCATCTATGTATTTGCGTGAAAAAAAAGGAGTGAATTCCACACGATTCAAATCGAGCGTGAGGGCGGTTCCCCTAAAATAGCCTGTTTCCAAAACGGAAGAATACGGGCGAATACCTGTAGAATTTCGCCTCACTGCCAAAATGGTTTCCGAGCCTTTTCCAAGAAAAAAACCACCAGACATGACCAGACCTTGCCCATATTGCAACTGATAATCTCCTATCGCCCAACGCTTTATTC
>DMUD01000015.1 GCA_003476475.1 Cytophagales bacterium
CAGTGCTGCTTTTTGTGACTTTACAAAATTAGGAAAATGCTAGTAAGGTCAATTTTGGTAAATTGGAACGATTTTCTTCGTCAAATGAGATTTTTAAGTTTATACGCTTTTTCATTTTTTTACGTTTTGCTTTCAAGCTTCACGGCCAAAGGCCAAAACGTGCAATGGGCGAGCAAGGTGCTGGAAGTATCCTCAGAGCTTAGTTCCAAACAAAACGCAGCTTTACAAGCCTTGGGCGCGCCCAGTGTATTTCCACAAGGCGGAAACAGTCCTTCGGCATGGGAACCTGGGTCAAAAACCAAAATCCAATTCATCAAAATAGGCTTTAAAAAGCCCATGAAACCGCAACAAATTGTGGTGGCCGAAAACTACAAGCCCGGTGCCGTGTCGAAAATTGTGCTTATCGACAAAACGGGCAAAGAACATGTGGTAAAACGACTGAAACCAAAACCAATAAAGGAAGAAAAACGCATACTTTGTCTTCCGCTCCAACATATAGATTTTGAAACAACTTCGATGAAACTGTACTTGGATATCAAAAATTTTGAGGAAATGCCCCAAATAGATGCCATTGGAATGAGCGAGGAAAAGGAGGCGTTTCAACCAAAAATCAATTTAGCAAACATAGACATGGAAGGTTCTGACGCTGTCAATCTAGGCGATTCGGTCAATACGATATTCAAAGAAATTGCGCCCATCATCAGTCCCGACAACCGCACCTTGTATTTCACCCGCGACAACGACCCACAAAATATCGGGGGCGAGAAACAAGACATCTGGTAGTCGGAAATTGATTCGGCGGGCCGTTTCAAAAAAGCAAGAAACCTGGGCAAGCCCATCAATAACGAGCGCAACAACAACGCCTGTGCCATCACACCCGACGGACAAACCATGTTGGTAGGACATTTGTATTCCAAAGAAGGCCTTTCGGGTGGCGACGGCCTGTCTATCTCCCGAAAAATTGACGGGGCTTGGACAATGCCCGAAAAACTGAATATTCGAAACTACGACAACCAAGGTAAATTTTTTTCGGCCTATCTCGCCAACGACGGCAAAACGTTGCTCATCTCCATCACGCGCAGCGATACACAGGGCGGCGAAGACATTTACGTGAGTTTTCAGACTAAAAACGGCACCTGGACAACGCCTTTGAACCTTGGAAACAAAATAAATACCGCATCCGATGAATATACGCCTTTTTTGGCCTCGGACCTCACTACTCTATACTTCTCTTCAGACGGTATGCCCGGTTTCGGAAAAGGAGACATTTACATGAGCAAGCGCCTGGACGACTCGTGGAAAAACTGGTCGGAACCGGTAAACCTTGGCCCTGTTTTCAACACCGCACTATCCGACTACTATTTCACCATTCCGGCTTCGGGCGAATATGCCTACTATGTATCGGCCTCACAGGCCAAAGGCGCTTCGGATATTTTCCGCATCAAATTGCCTAAAGAAATTCAGCCCAACGCGGTGGTCTTGGTCAAAGGTCGTGTGCTGAATGCCGTAACCCGAAAGCCATTGGCCGCCAAAATTTACTACGAAACTTTGCCGCAAGGCGACACTAAAGGAGAGGCCAACACCGAAGCCATTTCGGGAAAATACAAAATGGTATTGCCCCCTGGCAGCCTATACGGGTTTAGGGCCTCGTGCCCTGGCTACCTATCGGTAAACGAAAACATAAACCTAAACCAAATAGACCGCTATGTGGAAATTGAAAAAGACTTACTGCTTGTGCCGATAGAAGCAGGACAAATGGTGCGCCTAAACAATCTTTTTTTCGACAGCCGCAAAGCCGAATTTTCTGAAGCTTCGTTTCCCGAACTGAATAGATTGGTAAATATTATGAATGAAAATCCAAGTATTGAAATCGAAATAGGGGGGCACACAGACCAAGTGGGTTCCGAACAAGACAATGTATTGCTGTCGCAAGCGCGCGCCGACAAAATACGGGAATACCTTTCGCAAAAAGGCATAAGCACAGGGCGCATGTTGGCAAAAGGGTATGGCGAAAGCAAGCCATTGGTGCCAAACGACACCGAAACAAACCGCCAACTAAACAGAAGAGTTGAATTTTTAATCTTGAAGAAATAGTGTTTTCGCACACAAATCAAAAAAATCCACAATTCTGTATATCTTTACCGAAAGACTTTAGGGGCTTCCACCCGCTGGAATGAGATGTTACCCTCTGAACCTGATGCAGTTTATACTGCCGTAGGAAAAAGTTGGACGATGCGCTTCTGCATCAGCATCTCAAACCTACTTAATTTGAAATTGTAGATTTGGTATGTTTGTTTATCTAAATGGAACGAAAAAAAATTTTGAACCAAAGCTGTCGCTGCTTTTGGAAAAAGAAAATATACTTCAAAAAAAAGGTATAGCAGTCGCGGTAAATAATGTTGTGGTGTCTAAAAGTGCTTGGTCTGGTTTTGAGTTGAAGGAAAACGATAAGGTACTGATAATTCAAGCTAGCCAAGGAGGGTAACTATTTGATGAATTGATGAATTGATGAATTATTAAGTCAAAGAAATGGAAAGTGAAAAGCAGGCTTTTGTAGAATCGTTGAAACTTCGAACCAAACACTTTGCTTTACGGCTCATCAAAATGTTTCAACTTTTACCCAAGACTGACGAAGCGCGAATTATTGGAAAGCAATTATTGAGATCTGCAACTTCAGTAGCTGCAAACTACCGAGCCGCAAATAGAGCCAGAAGTCAAGCAGAATTTTATGCTAAAATAGTGATTGTAGTAGAAGAGGCTGATGAAACGTTGTTTTGGTTGGAGATTTTAGAGGAATCAAACATTGTTTCAAAAGACAAACTCAAAGAAATAAAACAGGATTCAAAAGAGATTTTAAAAATAATATCTGCAATCAAGAATAAATATATCCCTAAAAAACTATCCTTGATAGAATCTAATTCATAAATTCATCCACTCTTTAATTCATCAAATATGAAAGAAGTCATTTCGCGCGCACCGCTCACCGGCTCTCGCAAAATATACGTATCGGGCAAAATACACGACATAAAAGTGGCCATGCGTGAAATTTCCCTCACCGATACGGTGAACAAATTCAATGGCAAGACAGAAAAAAACCTGCCTGTAACGGTGTACGACACCTCGGGGCCGTATACCGACCCCGAACAACAAATTGACCTAAAAAAAGGGTTGCCCCGCTTGCGCGAACAATGGATTTTGAACCGTGGCGATGTGGAACAACTTCCCGAATTCTCATCTGAATACTGCCGTGCGCGCATGGCCGACAAAAACTTGGACAGCCTTCGTTTCGAACACATCCAAAAACCCTTGAAAGCCAAGGCTGGCGCCAATGTGAGCCAGATGCACTACGCAAAAAAAGGCATCATCACCCCCGAAATGGAATACATCGCCATCCGCGA
>DMUD01000124.1 GCA_003476475.1 Cytophagales bacterium
CCCGGAATTTCTACTGGGTATTGAAATGCCAAAAACAAACCTGCTCTAGCGCGATCTTCTGTGGCAAGTTCGAGTAGGTCTTGGCCATCAAAAATGACTTCACCCGCAGTAATTTCGTAGTCTTCACGACCTGCAAGTACATTCGCTAAAGTACTTTTTCCTGCTCCGTTTGGCCCCATTATGGCATGAACTTCACCGGCTTTTACTTCTAAATTTAAGCCCTTCAAAATTTCTTTTCCATTGATTTGGGCATGTAGATTCTTGATTGTTATCATCTGTTGTTCTGTTTTTGGAACAATTAATTTTTATTTATCCGACACTTCCTTCTAGACTAATGGCAAGCAGTTTTTGTGCTTCAACTGCAAATTCCATAGGAAGCTGATTTAATACTTCTTTACAATAGCCATTGACTATGAGACTGATGGCTTTTTCTTCACTGATGCCGCGTTGCATACAATAGAAAAGCTGGTCTTCACCAATTTTAGAGGTTGTGGCTTCGTGTTCTATTTTAGCACTCGGGTTTTTACATTCGATGTAAGGGAAGGTATGTGCTCCGCATTCATCGGTCATGAGTAAAGAATCACACTGTGAAAAGTTGCGTGCATGATCTGCACCCTTGTGAATCTGAACAAGCCCGCGATAAGAATTTTGTGATTTCCCGGCTGAAATTCCTTTTGAAATGATTGTAGACTTTGTGTGCTTTCCAAGGTGAATCATTTTGGTACCCGTATCGGCTTGCTGGAAGTTGTTTGTAACGGCTACTGAATAAAATTCACCGATTGAATAAGCGCCCTTTAAAATACAGGATGGATATTTCCAAGTTACAGCTGAACCTGTTTCAACTTGGGTCCAGGAAATTTTAGCGCGCTCTTCGCATAAACCTCGCTTTGTTACAAAATTAAAGACCCCTCCTTTTCCGTTTTTATCGCCTGGATACCAGTTTTGTACGGTAGAATATTTGATTTCTGCGTCGTTCAAGGCAATGAGTTCAACCACCGCTGCGTGCAATTGGTTTTCATCGCGCTGTGGAGCAGTACAGCCTTCTAGGTAAGACACATAAGCGCCTTCGTCTGCCACCACAAGTGTTCGTTCAAATTGCCCAGTACCACCGGCATTGATGCGGAAGTAAGTAGATAACTCCATTGGGCAACGCACACCTTTAGGAATGTAGCAAAAAGAGCCGTCTGTGAAAACCGCGCCATTTAAAGCAGCGTAAAAATTATCGGTGCTTGGCACTACTGTGCCCATATATTTTTGGACCAACTCAGGATACTCTTGAACAGCGTCTGAAAAAGAACAGAAAATGATGCCGAGCTCTTTGAGTTTGGCTTTAAAGGAAGTAGCAACAGATACGGAGTCCATGACGAAGTCTACGGCAACACCAGTAAGGCGTTGTTGCTCTTCCATAGAAATACCAAGTTTGCTCATGGTTTCTTTGAGCTCCGGATCGACGTCATCCCAAGATTCGTATTTTTTAGTCTGCTTTGGTGCCGCATAATACGCAATGGCTTGGAAATCGGGTTTGGTGTAATGAACATGTGCCCATTCTGGCTCTTGCATGCCTTTCCAGATTTCAAAAGCTTGTAAGCGGTAGTCAAGAAGCCATTGAGGCTCATTCTTTTTGGAAGAGATGAGTCGGATGATATCTTCGTTGAGTCCTACAGGGACGGTTTCAGTCTCAATGTCGGTAACAAAGCCAAATTTGTACTCTTGATTCTCGAGGTCCTTTGCGAGGTCGTCTTCGGTATAGTTTGCCATCTTAAACAGAAAAAGATTCGCCACAACCACATGTGCGGTCGGCATTTGGATTTTGAAATACAAAACCTTTACCATTCAAGCCACCTGAGAAATCAAGTGTAGTGCCTACCAAGTAGAGGTAACTTTTTTTATCAACCACGACCTTTACGCCGTTATTTTCAAAGCTCATATCACCTTCTTTTTCTTCGTTGTCAAAGGTGAGTTGGTACATCAGACCAGAACAGCCTCCACCTTGAACGCCACAGCGAATAAAGAAACCATCTTTGCCTTCGTCCTCCATGAGGCGTAGGGCTTGCTTTTTTGCGGTATCTGTAACAGTAAGCATCTAATTTTATTTAGATTAATTATAAATAAAAGAATATAATTCGTGCAAATTTACCACTTTAATGGTATTGCATCCAAAGAAACAAACAAAGAAATTCTGTGCTTGTTTGTATTTTACGTATGTTTAAGCTCAACTTACTCAAAAACAAAGTTATGCGTCTATTTTTCCTCTTTTGCAGCCTATTTTCGATATCACAAGTTATGGCTCAACAAGTCACTATTGATTCGAAGGAATATCAAGTTTTGAAGCAAGAAAATAACCTAAATGGCGTAGACCTTATAGCACCTTCAACGCCTGTAGTTAGCCAACATTATAATAGGTCTCAGGTTCAAAAAACTGGTTTATGCGATTGCTTGATTCCGTTAGATTCTACTTTTCAATTGGCCATGTTACCCAACGACGATCTTTATTCAAATAGCATTGCCTTGCCCTTTACTTTCAGTTTTTACGGAACCTCGTATGATAGCTTGTTCATCAATAACAACGGAAACATATCGTTCTCACAACCCTATAATACTTTTACGGCATATCCATTTCCAGACCCAACATTTAACATGATTGCACCATTTTGGGCCGATGTAGACACTAGATCCACGAATGGAGGCAATGTTTGGTACAAAGTGAATGCACATTCATTAATTGTTGTTTGGGATCACGTTGGTTATTTTAACATGATGGATGATAAA
>DMUD01000162.1:0-7617 GCA_003476475.1 Cytophagales bacterium
CATCGAAAACATGTCTATTGCCAATGATTTTAGAATATTGTATTTCACCATTATGACTGTAATAGAAGGAAAAGGAAAATAGATGGATTTCGACATCATAATAGCGGGAGGAGGCATCGTAGGTTTGGCTACAGCCCTCAAAATCAAAGAAAAAAATTCCCACATAAAGGTAGCGCTCATTGAAAAAGAAAAATCTGTTGCGCAGCACCAAACAGGCAATAATAGTGGTGTTATCCACTCGGGTATATATTACAAGCCTGGTAGCTTGAAAGCAACCAATTGCATAAAGGGTTATGACATGCTATTGGATTTTTGTAACCGGCATGGTGTAGCTTATAACTTGTGTGGCAAAGTAATCGTGGCTACACAACCTTCAGAGCTCATAATACTTGAAAATATATTTAAGCGTGGTTTGGAAAACGGTTTGAGTAAAATCGAAAAAATAAGCCCGCAACAGCTCAAAGAACGGGAGCCCCATGTAAGTGGTTTGGATGCCATTTATGTTCCCTACACAGGTATCATTGATTACAAGGCAGTTTCAAATAAAATGGCGGAACTCTTCCAGCAAAAAGGGGGCGTTCTGAGATTAGAAGAAAAGGTTCTAGACCTAAAGGATGTTCCCAGTGGAATTGCTATCGAAACTACAAAGGGCACATCCCAAACCAAACTCTTTATTAATTGTGGTGGGGTGTATTGCGATTATATAGCGCGTATGCAAAATGCTAAACTTGATGTGCAAATTATTCCATTCAGAGGTGAATATTATGAAATAAAGCCCGAAAAGCAGTATTTGGTTAAAACCCTTGTTTATCCTGTTCCAGACCCTAATTTCCCTTTTCTGGGGGTACATTTCACCAATATGATTCAAGGGGGTGTGGAAGCTGGCCCTAATGCTGTTTTTGCTTTTGGAAAAGAAAGCTACAAAAACACCAATTTCCATTTCGGCGAAACGATGGAATCGTTGGCGTGGCCTGGGTTTAGGAAGGTAGCGGCAAAGTATTGGAAAACTGGCTTGGGCGAATACTATCGTTCATTTTCAAAAGCAGCTTTTACAAAAGCACTTCAAAAATTGGTGCCTGAAATCAAAGAGGACGATTTGATGCCGGGCGGTGCAGGGATAAGAGCGCAGGCTTGCCATCGAGATGGGTCACTATTGGATGATTTCTGTATCGAGGAAATGAAAAATTCAATTCATGTATTGAATGCGCCTTCGCCAGCTGCGACCTCTTCCTTGTCAATTGGCGATTCCATTTCCGATATGGCTTTAAAGCGATTTTAAATACTATTATGATTTTAACTTGGTTGAAATGTTAGGATTCGGTTTCTAATTTTATCTTTGCACTACAAATTATAAGCTTGGAGCATTTTTTAACAGTCGCCTCTGTAGTAAACCTCATCACGCTTACGGCTATGGAAATAGTCTTAGGTATTGATAACGTGATATTTATATCCATTATTTCAGGCAAATTGCCCGAATCTAAGCAGCAAAAGGCTCGTGTCATTGGCTTAAGTTTGGCATTGGTTTTTAGAATTGCACTTCTTTTCACCATTTCCTTGATTGTAAGCATGGAAGATCCCGTGCTCAAAGTGCTCAATTTTGGATTAAGCGGAAGGGATCTCATATTGTTGGCTGGCGGAATTTTCCTTATTTACAAAAGTTCGTCTGAAATCATAGAGAAGTTTTATGAGAATGAAGAAGACCTAGATGAACTAAACAAATCGGGCAAAATGCTCACCATTCCTGCCGCTATTGTTCAAATTGTATTCTTGGATATTGTGTTTTCATTCGATTCGATTTTGACAGCCGTTGGTTTGTCGCGCGAGTTGTACATTATGATTTCAGCTGTTATTATTTCGCTGTTCATTATGCTTTATTTTTCCAAGCCTATTAGTGATTATGTAAACAACCACCCTTCTATCAGGATATTGGCATTGGCATTCTTGGTAATGATAGGAGTAATGTTGGTTTTAGAAGGGCTTCATTTCGATGATTTAATCAAAAAAGAATCGGTGTATGTGGCCATGGGCTTTGCGCTTGTGGTAGAGTTGTTGAACATGAGGCTACGAGAGAAGGAAGCTATGTACGACAAGGAAAAACAGTCACATCCGCCTCATCATCAATCACATTAAAATTTTATGGGTTTAGCTCAAACCCATCATTATTTTTTATCATCGAAAAGAAAAAGAAGCATATTGCCATTCTCGGTTCTACGGGTTCCATTGGTACACAAACCTTGGAAGTTGTACGCCAAAACCAAGACAGTTTTCAGATAGAAGTACTTACGGCATTCAACAATGTCGATTTATTGATTAGGCAGGCGGTAGAATTCAAGCCCAATTTGGTCGTAATAGGCAATGAAAACGCATATGAAAAGGTTTCAGCAGCCCTTCAACCTTTGGGAATAAAGGTGTACAGTGGTCCAAAATCAATAGAATGGGCCGTGCAGATGGATACCATAGACATCGTTTTGACTGCTATGGTGGGTTATGCTGGATTACTACCTACTATCAAGGCCATAGAAGCTGGCAAAACAATAGCCTTGGCCAACAAAGAAACATTGGTTGTAGCAGGAGATATCATCACGCGTTTGGCTTCTGAAAAGGGAGTCAATATTTATCCTGTCGATTCTGAACATTCGGCTATTTTTCAATGCTTGGTTGGTGAATTTAAAAACCCAATTGAAAAGATCATTCTAACTGCTTCAGGGGGGCCTTTTCGAGGAAGAGGAATAGAAGGATTGTCGAAAGTGACCAAAATGGAAGCGTTAAAGCATCCTAATTGGGAAATGGGAGCAAAGATCTCTATCGATTCAGCTTCATTGATGAATAAAGGCTTGGAGGTAATTGAGGCACAATGGCTTTTTGGTTTAAATTCCGAACAGATTGAGGTATGGGTGCACCCACAATCAATTGTTCATTCGATGGTTCAGTTTCGTGATGGTTCTGTGAAAGCCCAAATGGGACTTCCCGACATGAAACTTCCTATATTGTATGCCATTGGGTATCCCAACAGATTGCCCACTGCTTTTCCTCGAATGGAATTGAGTGCGTGCATGAATTTGCAGTTTGAATTGCCCGACCGTAACACATTCAGGAATTTAGATTTGGCATACCACGCCATGAATAAAGCTGGTAATATGCCTTGTATCTTGAATGCTGCCAATGAAATAGCGGTGAAGGCCTTTTTGAACGATCAGATCGGATTTCTTGAAATGTCGGACTTGATTGAATTTTGCATGGGCAAGATTAGTTATATCGGAAAGCCAACATTGCAGGATTATATAGAAACTGATAATGAAACGCGTATTTTGGCTCAAGAAAATATGAGACAGTTTGCCATATTGGCAAAATAGCATACCCAAATTGTATATGGATATTTTAGTAATGACCGCCCAACTTATTTTAAGTCTGTCTATAATGGTAGGCTTGCATGAATTGGGTCACATGTTGCCTGCCAAATATTTTGGCATGAGAGTCGAAAAGTTTTTTATTGGCTTTCCTCCTAAACTTTTCGCTCGTCGTATAGGTGAAACCGAGTACGGAATTGGAACTATTCCTTTGGGTGGTTTTGTAAAAATAAGCGGCATGATAGACGAGAGCCTGGACAAGTCCCAACTTTCAGAATCCCCTCAGTCATGGGAATTTCGTAGCAAACCAGCTTGGCAACGTTTGATTGTGATGGTAGGGGGTGTTACAGTCAATGCGATTTTGGGCATTGTCATTTTTATTGTGCTTACCTACATTTCAGGAGAAGTTACCTTGCCCAAATCTGAGGCGAAATATGGAATTGTAGCTTACGATTTGGCACAGGAAATTGGGCTGAAAACGGGCGACAAAATTTTAAAAGTAAATGGGAAAGAGTACAGTGCATTCGATGACCTACGTAATCAGGATGTGTTTTTTTCTTCCAACAGTTATTATACCATAAACCGCGATGGTAAAATATTGGATATTTCGATACCAGGCAATTTGCTAGACAAGTTGGCTGATGAGAAAAAATACCCACAGTTTTTAGACCCTGTTTTTCCTTTCGAAATCGGAGAATTGCTCCCCAATAATCCTGGTCAAAAAGCTGGATTGAAAAGGGGTGATCAAATTTTAAGGATTGATTCAACTCCAATCAAATTTTTTCATGAATTCCAGGAATATTTGAAAACTAGGAAAAATACCCCAATTCAATTACTTGTATTAAGGCAGAACGATACACTTCTGATACCGCTAATTACTACCGCCGATGCCAAAATTGGTTTTATGCCCAATGCGTTGCTGAAATACGACACATTGCACCACAGTTTAGCTACCTCTTGTGTGCTTGGAACCCAAAGAGCTTTTTCAATCGTGATCGACAATGTTAGAGGCTTGGCCAAAGTAGCCTCTGGCGAGATTTCAGCAAGTAAATCTATAAGTGGTCCCATAGGAATTGCTCAAGTGTTTGGAAATGTGTGGGACTGGACCCGTTTCTGGTTACTTACAGGCATGATATCCATGGTATTGGCGCTCATGAATTTGTTGCCAATACCTGCATTGGATGGTGGGCATGTGGTTTTTCTGCTTTACGAGATTTTTACAAAAAGAAAACCTTCTGACCGTTTTCTTGAGATAGCCCAGTATGCGGGTATGTCTATTTTACTCTCTTTAATGGTTTTTGCCTTTTACAACGATTTGGTCAAAATATTCATGTAATAATCTTGCTAAATGTACGCACCAAAAGATACTGCTGAACTTTTTCGCCTAAATGGTGCCAAAATCATTGCCGATGAATCAATATTCCTGCAAAAGATGGCAGGAGTAAAGGCGCTTGTTTTTGATTGGGATGGGGTATTTAACGAAGGTTGGAAAGGGGAAAACGTGCTTAGTCCTTTTAGTGAAATTGATTCAATGGGAATCAACATGTTGCGATTTGCTTTGTGGTTGAAAACGGGCAATTTGCCTCATGTTTTTATTGTTTCGGGCTTAAAAAATTTGTCGGCACAAGTAATTGCTCAGCGAGAGCACTTTACGGCATTGTATTTGGAAACATTGCACAAAAGCAACGCCATAGAACATATTTTCAAACATTATGGCATTCATTCTAAGGAGATGATTTGTTTTTTCGATGATATTTTGGATGTGCCCATGGCCAAGGATTGTGCGCTCAGAATCTTAATTCACCGCAAAAGCAATCCTTTGTTTGAACAATATGCTATTGAAAATCGAATATGCGATTATGTAACAGCCACCGAAAGTGGCAAACCTGCCATTCGCGAATCTTGTGAATTTCTTTTGGGCATAACAGGTTGGTACGACCAAACGATTTCCAAACGCATTGATTTTTCTTCAGAATATGTCGATTTTTTGAACCATCGTAAAGAAAGAATTCCTGTGACGTATCGCTACCACGAAAATACGATACAAGAATACAAAGCGTAATGCTTTGGAAATGAAAGACCTATCAACTTTTTACGAAAGAAAGTCTCCTTTGCAAAAGTTGGACATACCTTTTTTGAATAGAAAAAAGGTAGAGCTATATATAAAGCGCGATGATTTGTTGCACCCTATTATTTCGGGCAATAAATGGCGTAAGCTCAAATACAATTTAGTTGAATTGCAAAAATCGGGTAAAGAGGGATTGGTGACATTTGGTGGTGCTTTTTCCAACCATTTGCATGCTGTCGCGGCGGCAGGCAAAGAATTTGATTTTAAATCTGTGGGAATAGTACGAGGTGCAA
Source organism: Cytophagales bacterium (assembly GCA_003476475.1). Taxonomy (GTDB): domain Bacteria; phylum Bacteroidota; class Bacteroidia; order Cytophagales; family UBA9547; genus UBA9547. The sequence goes on from DMUD01000162.1 coordinate 5,709, forward strand.
AACCTGAATTTCTTTCTACCACTTTGAAAGCGTGTTTGGAAATGGGTATGGATTTGTATTATGTTTCGCGTAGCGCATATCGAATGAAGGAAAATTGTGAAGACGTGCGTGAAATTATACGCCAACATCCTTCTTGCACAATATTACCCGAAGGAGGTGCCAACGAATTGGCCATGAGAGGTTGTGTCGATATTGTGTCCGAAATAGAAGTTCCGTATGATTTTTTTTGTGTGGCATGTGGCACTGGCACTACTTTGGCAGGTTTGGCTCAAAATGGGGGTTTGAGGCATAAATTACTAGGTTTTTCGGTGCTGAAAGGAATTGAAAGTGAACTGGAAGAAAAGACGGGTTGCAAAGTAGTACCCGACTATCATTTTGGAGGCTATGCTAAGTATTCCAATGAACTTTTAGATTTCATCCGAAACTTTGAAAAAGAAACCGAGGTGACTCTTGAACAAGTTTACACCGGTAAAATGATGTTTGGCTTATTCGATATGATTCAAAAGGGTTTTTTTGAAGAAGGAACTAGAATTATAGCCTTACATACAGGTGGTTTGCAAGGTCGGTTGCCCATTATTTAAGCATTTCTAGGATTTGTTCTATTTCAGGCACATCGTTGTGGTGCCACTTTCCTTTTACAATACCGTCTTGCATAAGCACCAAGCCTGGATTGCTACGAATTACGGTTTTAATAACCGTAGCGTCGGCATAAAAAAATGGGAAAGCAAGCTGGTGTTCGTTTCTGAGGTCCAAGATTGAAGAATAGTCAGATGCAGTAACTAACCAAGTTTCAACTCCATTTTTCTCTAATTTTCGACCAAGATCATTGATTTTTTTGATGTTTTTACTGTTTGTTTTTTGTGTTTTTAGCATATAAACAAGAAGTTTTTTTCCTGTAAGGCTGGCTTCTGTAAAGTCTCCCTCCTCGTTCCAAATAGCATAATCGGTGATTTTGGGCAAGTCTTCTTTATTTATGATTTCCATCGATTTGTAGTGATAAGATGTGTCGGTTGGGTAGGTCGTGAATTCAAAGTCTTTGCCATTTTTTGTTAATGTGTATTTGTACTGTATGGGTGCCGATGGTTTCATGAGTTTTCGTATGTCAGCGCCTGGTTTGTAAGCACGTAAATCAACGAATGAAAGATGGTTGATGGTAAAATAGGAGATGTAAAGAGAAAATAGCACAGACAATGCCATAACTATATTTGTGGTAATGGTCTGATAAGCAGGTTGTAATTTGTGTTTTTGAACAAAAAGAACCGATATGAGCATCAGTAGCACCACATCTTTTCCAAACGATGTCCATGGGGTAAGCTTGATGGCATCTCCGAAACAGCCGCAGTCGGTCACTTTGTTGAAATAAGCCGAGTAAAAAGTAAGGAAAGTGAAGAAAACGATAAGCGCCAGCAAGAGCCAACTCGTGAGTTGCATTCTGTAGTAGATGAGTACCGCAATACCCAATACCACTTCTGCTACCAGCATGGTAATGGCTATGAGCAAAGAAACCGAGGTGAGGTGTTCAAAAATGGGATGAAAGTCGTGGGCAAATACCTCAAAATATTCCTCCATTTTGATAGCGGTACCTATTGGGTCGTTCAGTTTTACAAGCCCTGAAACGATGAATAAAATTCCAACCGAAAATCGGCAAAATTGAGTAATGTATTTCATGCTTCTTTAAACCTAAAATGTAAAAATAATCTAAAATCCATTTTTATGCCAATTTAAAGCCAGATTGAATTAAGGCAAAAACTGCATAGTTCAACATGTCGCGATAGTTGGCATCCAAACCTTCAGATACCAATGTTTTACCAGCATTGTCCTCTATTTGTTTTACTCGGTGCAGTTTCATTAAAATAATGTCAGTAATCGAGCTTACCCTCATTTCTCGCCAAGCTTCGCCATAATCATG
>DMUD01000162.1:7930-8052 GCA_003476475.1 Cytophagales bacterium
AATAACAAGTCGAGCGTTTTTTGGCTTTCCTCGTCATATCGTTTCATTACCCATGTTTTCTCCAATTCAGTAGGGGCATTTTTTTCTATTTGCATTTGGATAAGTGCTATGAGGCAATAATT
>DMUD01000049.1:0-457 GCA_003476475.1 Cytophagales bacterium
GCGCGATGACCGGACTACGCTACACCCCGATATTTTGTGTTTGATGTCTCATTTGTCAAAACTCCTATACATGGCGAGGAGCATGTTAGGTGTTTGCTCGTAACCAGCTTAGCAATATTTAAAAGATTTTATGTAAATCAGTTCCAAATCTTTAACAGTTTCTATTAAGGCAATAAATTCAAAAATGAACGTCTTGCGGTCATATAGAAGTGTTTTTTAGTCGGCATTGGTAATTCCTACTAGTACCTTCTGTTAAATTCAAAACTATGCTGAGCGTGGTACGTTTCCACTGCTCCATGATAAACAAGTCAAGTTTTTGTTAGTATAAAGGAATACAAAAACCTTCCTAATTAAAGTTAGTTTGGCTTGGTAAACTTCTAAATTTTCAAAGCCAAACATAGTATTGATGTATCACACCCAAACCCACACATTATTTGCGGAGAGAGCGGGATTCGAA
>DMUD01000049.1:741-3630 GCA_003476475.1 Cytophagales bacterium
AACCCTGCGGTTTCTCATCCCTTTTCCTTCACTTCGTTGCGGAGAGAGCGGGATTCGAACCCGCGACACAGAATAACCCGTGCGGCAGTTTAGCAAACTACTGGTTTCAGCCACTCACCCATCTCTCCAAAAATGATTACGTTTAGGAATACAAAAATTCTTTCTAAACAACTAGTCCCTTAAGATTTTTCAGGCTTCTCCCGAAATGAGGTTGCAAATATAGAGTTTTGGTTTGTCCCTAACAACACCCTTTCAAAATTTACTTTAAAAATCTCAAATTTCTATTTTTTTTAACTGTACCTGCCTCAATACCAACAAATAAATACCAATGGTTACCAACAATGAGACAAAAGAAAGCAAAACAGGCACTTGCTCTTCCGATTCAATGTCAAAAGTGATATGGCCTTTGATTTTCAGGTAAATCATGATTAGCATGAAACCATTGTTGACGAAATGAGCCAGTACAGTAAGATGAAATTGCCCAGTAGAATAATACAAGTAACCAAACATAGCTCCCAAAATCATGCGTGGCAGAAAGCCATAAAACTGCATGTGAATGGCGCTGAACAAAAATGCAGACACCCAAATAGCCGTGTGAAAAGAGGCAAAAAGCTGCTGAAATTTATTTTGCAAATAGCCTCTAAAAAAAAGTTCTTCGCCCAAAGCAGGCAAAAAAGCAATTACAAACAATCCCACCAAAAGTTCTGTCGGCGAGTTCAGGTTGGTGAGCAATTCCGTTACTTTTTTCAAAAACTCCTCTTTTTCCTTCGCCCAAATTTCAAAATCTGCTAAATAAGAGGGCAATTGGAGCGATTCGTTCCATTCTACCAAAAGAGAGGTAAAAGGCATGGAAAAAAGCATCAATGCCACTGTCAATAATATTAGTGTAGAATCAAAAGAATAATGACGGTACAAAAACGGGCGCCACTCTTTTTCTTTCCATATGATGTACAAAAAGGGAGCAAGCACAAAAGCAAAAAAAGATGAGAATCCCTGCATGACAAGCAACTGCATCTTCATTTCAGGATACGAAAGCGGGTTGTTTAACTTTAGCATCAGCACCTCTAAATCATTATTGTGCCAGGGCAAAAGCGTGACCATAGCCAAAAACTGAGCCAAAAACAAACCTGCTAAAACAAAGCCAATGAAAAACAGGATATCCAATACAATATTTTTATTTTTCATCAAAAATTTATTAATCTATATGAATTGTAACTTTGGGTGTAGTGGGAAAACCGACACAGGTGAGCACATAACCCTTTTGTATTTCATTCTGAGAAAGTGCTTGAGAAGTTGAAAAATCTACTTTTCCTTCTACACAGGTACCTATGCATGCAGTGCAAATACCACTTGTACAACTGTAAGGTATCTTAATCCCATTTTCCAAAGCAGCATCTAAAATGCTTTGTCCTTCCGGCATTTGAAATTCATGTTCTTGATCTTTGTAAATAATTTTCACCAAACTGAGCATGCCTTTCGATTTATAGACCGTAACATTTAAGACAAAATCTTCCTTTTTGATCACATCGGCTGAATAACCCATTTGAAGGACTGTATCCTCAGTCATTTTCATAAAGTCATGAGGACCACAAATAAAGAACCTGTTTTCATGTTTCTGTTTTGAACAACATTCTTGAATGATTTTTTCCACTAAATTTTCATTCAATCTGCCTCTGAAGCCCATCCATTCACTTGTTGGCCTACTCAATACATGAACAATGTTCAACCTGTCCGAATATTGCAATTCCAAATTAGAGAGTATTTTGTCGTAAATAATAGAAAATTCATCTCGATTGGCATAAACAAGATGTATTTTCGAATGCGGTTCCTTAATTAACAAGGTTTGTAAAATTGAAAACAAAGGCACAATTCCACTGCCCGCCCCTATCAAAAAATAATTATTCCTATTTTTTGATGCTATTTGTGGATAAAACAAACCGCTTGGATATAGACATTCCAACGTATCGCCAACGTTTACTTTTTCAGTTAAGAAAATAGAAGCTAAGCCTTGCGGAGCTCTTTTTACTGTAATTCCCAACAATTTGTCTTTGACCGGCACGGTGCATAATGAATAACTACGACGCACCTCAACACCCCCTATTACCAACAATAAAGTCAAAAATTGGCCTGGCTTGTAGAAAACCGTATGGCCAACCGTATTTTCAAAATAAAAAGTACAGGCATGAGGCGTTTCCCACACTTTTTTTACCAATTTCAATTTTAAAATATCCATGAAAAATAAATATAGCTAACAAAATCAACTTTTCATTCTAAACCGAAGTTTAAACACCAATATGCTAGTATAATGTTTCTAAACTACACAAAAAGAGTGCCCTCGAACGAAAAATATTGATTGCTGGGTTTCCCCTTTCGCAAATAAGTACAATATTTACCTTAAATTGATGTTCCATTGGAATCTACTGCCACACATACCGAACTAGAAAAAAACGAAAAGTTTGTAAAGGAATTCATGCCTTACTTGAAATCGCTTTACAACTTCGCATTCAGGCTCACACTCGACGAGGACGATGCCAACGACTTGGTACAAGATGCCTATCTGAAAGCATTCCGGTTTTACAACACTTTTGAAGAGGGAACAAATTCAAAAGCATGGTTGTTCAGGATTTTAAAGAACAGCTTCATAAATGAATATCGACGCAAAGCCAAACTGCCCGGTAAAGTTGATTACCAAGATGTTGAAACGTATTACAATTCGGAAGATGTTGACGAACAAATAACACCCGATTTGCGCGTAGAATCGGTGCAAGACATGATTGGCGACGAAATCACGAGAGCACTCAATTCTATTGATTCCGATTTCAGACTAGCCATCATACTTTGTGATATAGAAGGTTTTACTTACGAAGAAATGGCCAAAATTTTGGATAT
>DMUD01000173.1:0-284 GCA_003476475.1 Cytophagales bacterium
ATCGAAACCTCCGGCAAGCATTGTGTGGTCATCGGCCGGAGTCATATTGTGGGTAGCCCAATGAGTATCTTGATGGCCCGCAATGGCTATCCTGGCAATGCCACCGTCACCCTTACGCATTCCAAGACCAAGGACTTGGCTGTCATCTGTAGAACGGCAGATATTTTGATTGTGGCCATAGGTAAACCTGAATTTATTAAGGCCGATATGGTAAAAGAGGGAGCAGTGGTCGTAGATGTAGGTATTCATAGGCTTCCCGATTCAAGCAAAAAATCAGGATTTAG
>DMUD01000173.1:554-2921 GCA_003476475.1 Cytophagales bacterium
TCAAGCAAAAAATCAGGATTTAGGTTGGTAGGCGATGTAAAATTTGACGAAGTAGCCCCAAAAACCAGTTACATAACCCCCGTACCTGGCGGCGTCGGACTTATGACCATTTGTAGTCTGCTTCAAAACACCCTGAAAGCTGGGAAGAAATAAAAACCCATGAATCGTCAACAGTTTCTCCTCGGCTTTTTGACGATTCCATTCTACAAACATTTTTTGCACGAAACTTCTGACGAACTGCTCGTTCTAACAGGAAAAAAATCTCCTGTTTTACACAACGGACTGCAATTTTCTGCCTCAAAAGCATTTGCAGCTATGAAAAAAGAAGCCCATGCGAGCGGCATACACTTGCACATCGCTTCGGCCTACCGCAGCTATTTTCGGCAATTGTCTATTTGGAACGGCAAGTACGAAAGGTACCGCAATCAAGGGTTAAAAGGACTTGAACTGATTCATAAAATCAACGAGTTTTCGGCGATACCTGGCACCTCCAGACATCATTGGGGCACCGATGCCGATGTTTTGGATTTAGCCGCCATGCAACCAAAAAATCCGTTATTCGCCCCCCATTATGTAAATTCAGGTGGCGTTTACAACAAACTATACGATTGGATGTCTAAAAATGCTCCACGATTTGATTTTTATGAGACCTACACCAAGGACCTAACTCGAACAGGTTTCCAATTCGAGCCTTGGCACTATTCCTATCTGCCAATTGCCACCGAATACCTTGCTAAATACAACAAAAATATTTCACTCGTAAACATCCTTAGCCCCGAACTGAAAGGGAAAGACCTTTTGGATGAACCCTACTTCAGGCGATACCTTCAAAAATATATAAACGGGATAAATACCAAACTTTTATAATTAGTACCAACCCAAAAAGACCCCATCTGACCTAATTTCAATGGGATAAATAGGCAAATGGCAATTGTGTCCTGAAACTTCTCTACCATCCAAAAGACTAAATCGATACCCATGCAGGGGACAAACAACTTCAAGGTTATCGTTTATATATCCTTCTGAAAGTGACACACCAGCATGCGGACACCGTGACTTGAATCCATAAAAAGAAGCACCAAATCGTGCAATACATACTTTTTGGTCATTCACTCCGAGTGTAAAAAACTTCTGTTTTTCAAAAAACTGCAGTGCTTCTACCTCTGAAACAAATAGCTTAATCCAATGCATACACAGTAAATTAAATTAATGTATTTATTTGTAAATTTAAAAAATAATTACAAAAGTTCGTCAATCCGTAAAATTTGTAACTGATTCCCAAATTTATGGAACAAAATAAGCCGTAGAATATTTCATTTTTGTCACACAATATCGACAAAACAACTTGAGAAAAAGCACATTGAATTAAAAAATGAATGCAAGGCAACACAACACCTACACCCCATACAAACCAATCTAAACCAAACTACTAATCTGTTTTCCAAAAAGACCTGACGATTAAACTCGTCAGGTCTTTTTACATCATGACCTATTGAAATACTATTATTAAATTTTAAACTACTTACAAAATGACAAGCAAAGTAAACCTGAACGAAATCCAAAAATACGTGCACACCGACTACGGCGATTTGACTGGTGTCATCCAAATCGATGGACATTCCAGCATATCGTCTATTTACGACTTGTGCAAGGAACACAAACTAGACACAAGCGACCTATTTATCATCGGTTTTAGCCTATGGGAAGACACCATAAATGGCATTGGCAAAAACGACCAAGTAAATTGTTCCATTTTGTATGTGGACAAAGATGAATATGGGAGAGATTTTGATTCGGTTCAAAAAAAAATAAAAGTAGAAGAAACATTACGGCTCAAAACCAAAAACATAGTCATAAAGTACTCGTCATTGGGCAAGCACATTAAGCGTTTCAACCTACTCGTGACCAGCGAACTGACAAAACACGCCAAAAAAATTGAAATTGAAGACTTGAAATTGAAAAACAAAAACGAAACAATCACAACATTGAGCACTGCATTGCCCTAAACCGTCTCATTCAACAGTTTCTCCAGCAGGCTTATTGACCTACGAAAACTTAAAACAAAATCTAACTCGATGAAGGGACTTCGTTTTATTAAGATAAATTTTCGTAAAAAGTAAAAGCGTTATTATTGGGAATTATTATGACAAAAATGCCCATAAAGACACTTTTTTGAAGTATGATATTAAATTTTTGCATAAATGAAATTTAAACCTTCCACCACAAATGCGCATACCCTTTCGGTAGAAGATGTTTTGACGTCGTTGGAAAGCACCCCTGCCGGGCTTAGCACTGCCGAAGCCGAAGCCAGACAGCAAGTATATGGGCCCAATGCCTACAAAACTCAAAAACAAAAAAGTGCTTGGC
>DMUD01000329.1:0-968 GCA_003476475.1 Cytophagales bacterium
TAGTTAATGAGTGACGCTATTTTGAACCGCTAAATTGCTGATTATCCATTCGGCGATTTCAGGACTCCATTGGACGGGGTGACCAGCACTTTCGATTGTTTTAATTTCTAAAGATTTACATTTTCTTTGTGAAAAATTTGCTATCTCACTAGGGCACATCAGGCTAGAGTTGTTATGCAGCAAAACAATTCGTCCTTGATATGACTTCACTAAATCGGATAGATTGATTCCAATCAAGTCAAACTGATAAGCCAAGTCAAAGTGTGAGGGCGATTTAACTTCTGCGACTACTCGGGAATGAATTCTGTCAGTTGCATTTTCAACTGACAAACTACCAATTGACTGGTTAAGCTTTGATAAAGCTGACCACTCAATTTTCAGTCCAATATCATTAAGTACCACGCTAAAAATTTTGTATTTGAATTTTTCAATTAAGTACAAAGCCAAAACACCACCCATGCTGGTGCCAATTAAATGCAAGCGTGCGTTTTTGTTTTGGTGATTTTCAAGTACATAGTTTTGTAATAAATCTTCAATGTCATACATGTACCGACTCATCGAATAGTTGGTTCCTAAATGAAGCGAATCTGAATCCCCACGCCCGCAGTAGTCAATGCTTAGTATTCGAATGCTTGTGTTCGAAAGAGTAGAGTCAAAAAGTGGAGCAAAGGTGTCGCGGGTTTCAAGTAAACCAGGCAGTCATAAAAAAATATCTTCCGCATAGATATTGGGTATTTCTGTATAAGCAAGCTTGCGGTGATGGGGATCGTTTGTGAGTAAATAAGCCCCGTTTTTAAAATTCAAATTTGCCATACCAACCTCTTTGACACATCAAGTCATTAAGAACTATTGATGTTGCAGAGATATGTCGAGATCCATTTTTTTGTTCATCAAACCTACATCAATTCAAGTCACGATGGTTATAAATCAAATGGAGGTTTACATGCATGAATCTGTGATTTCAATTA
>DMUD01000329.1:1369-2376 GCA_003476475.1 Cytophagales bacterium
AGGATTGAGTGCTTTAAACGTAGCATTTTTTGTTTTGTATTAACTGGACAAGTTGATGTACACACTCCCCAAGAAATTTTGTGTGTGTCGCAGGGTGAGGAAATTGTATTGCCAGAAAAACAGCTATTTCAAATTTCAGCTGGTGATCAAGGTGCGCAAATTTTTATTGCCTTGAAAAAATAAAAACCAAGTGAATTTCAGATTAAACGATGGCTATCTTTAACTAAATTTTGACCTTTATCAAATAGTTGAGTTTGCAAATTGGTTGCCTGATCGTCTTTATGTTGTTGCCTTACTTGTCTAACGAAGGTCAAAGGCGATACTTGTTTGTACAGTTGAAATAACTCGATGAGTTGTTCTTTTGAGAATCCACTCTTTTGCGTTAACTGAGACCAGCCTAGTGTTTGTGTGCAGTCTCTTGTAATCCAGGCGCATAAATCTTGCAACCTCTTTTCGTTAGAAGCATTCAGCGGTGATCGCTTTTTGGTGGTGGAGCGGATGCTTTTCTCCATTGGATCGTTCTATTTTGTGAGTTTCAATTCCAAGAGGTGGATGATGGAGTTATATATTTCCTTTCATCTTCTCACAAGCTTATTTTGAGTAATTTGCCGACTTGGATTGGTAACATTAGCGTCATATTTGAAATTACCAATTGCAGTTTCTAATTAGTTAAAATTTGAAATTATTTTAAAAGGATAAAAAGTGCGAGCAGTCAAAAAAATTAAACGCATCATTGAGAAAAATCCACAGGATCAAACTTCGCAAGTCTTTTCAAAACTGATAACTTCTTTAGCGGAAGAAGTAGACTTCTCACTAAAGGATCTCTACTTATTAGACGCAAATGAATTTCAATTGGCTATGGAAGTCTTGCAGGAGTGGCGCCTTGACAGGTACTACATGGGAAAGGCCAAACTTTTCGATGTTGCTCAGCAAGCTTTGGTAATCGGCTTGCAAGAAAATTGAATAAACATTCACATCAATAGCTAGCTTATTCATAGTGAGTCCAC
>DMUD01000329.1:2701-2940 GCA_003476475.1 Cytophagales bacterium
ACATTCTTAAGATGCGAACTGTCTTTTCTTTACGAATGACTTCATATACCAAGCGATGTTGAATATTAATTCTGCTTGAGTAAGCCCCCTTTAAGTCACCAACCAACTTCTCATAAGGCGGTGGATTTTGAAGAGGGTCTAGTTCTAAGATATGCAGTAATGCCTGTGATTCCAGGAATCGCCAGTAGATGCAAAGTTTCTTGTATGGCGCTCCAGTCTTCTTCGGAAACCAAAACGGC
>DMUD01000248.1:0-2827 GCA_003476475.1 Cytophagales bacterium
TCCAAATGATTGGCTAAACGCACTTTTTCTTCCGAAATGTCTAATTTCTCGATGTAAAAAATCATTTCCTGTTCAAAGCGGTTTTTGTCGAACGATTCACTTGATGAAATATCCTGCATGTGTGAAGCGATTCTGCTGCGAATGTTTTCTAAGCGGTGAGGGTCTTGTCCCTTCACTTTTTCCAGCAGGGAACCAATTTCGAATATGTACCCCTTTAAGGCATGTTGCAGGGCTTTTCCCTCGTCGGCACGAAAGCGTTTGCAATCTGCCAACGCTTTTTCTACTACTAGAAGCAGGTTTTTATTTTCATCGTCTGTAACTTCTTGTTCTTTAGTTTCTTCCAACACCCCTGGCATGCGAAATACCTGAGAAAAAAGTACGGTATCTTCTATATGCCCCATGGTGGTTGCCATATTTTTCAATTCGGAAAAATACTGGCGAGCCAGTTCTTGGTTTATGGTTGCTTTCGATTCTTGGGTAAGGGTTTTGGTTTCAAATTCAATCGAAAGGCTTATTTTCCCTCGGTCTAGGATTTGCGCTACTTTGTTACGCACTTCCACCTCTTTATCTGAAAAACGGCGTGGGATTTTAAGCGATATATCGGCACTTTTGGAGTTGAGGGTTTTCACCTCCGCCAAAAAAGTGTATTGTTCGGTATCGATTTTGGCACGACCAAAACCAGTCATAGATTGTAACATGGAAAAAAGGTTAGGAAAGGTAATTTTTAAAGTAATCAGAAAATAAAAATGCCATCTAAAAAAGTTTTACCTCGATATAGCCACTCCATTGATAGCTTCAACGGCCACAATTTCAGGCACTTCTCGTTTTACGGCCTCTTCAATGCCGGCTTTCATAGTCATGCTGGACATGGCACAGTTGCTACAAGTGCCTGTGAGTTCTAGTTTTACTATATTTTGGGGAGTAATTTCCACGATTTTGACGTTGCCTCCATCTGCTTCCAAATAAGGCCGCACGGTGTCAATCGCTTTTTCTACCCTTTCCAATAAATCCATAACTTGTTTAGAATGAATACAAATATCGAAAAAGGAAATGGAAATTCAAATGGGATTTATGGCAAAAAGAACTCACTAAAAGCTTTTGTGTAATATTCGATTCAATTTTTTCTTCCTAAAAATTCCATCCAGTTTTTATCAATTGACCCAGAAAAGTCGCGCAAGAACATTAGAAAGGATGGTTTGAAAGGTTTGGAAAATAACTTCATATTGGCTTCTTCGGGCAAGCGGTCGCCCTTTTTGGTGTTGCAAGTTTTGCATGCAGTTACTAGATTCTCCCAGGTCGAAGTGCCTTTTCTGCTTTTGGGTAACACGTGGTCGAGGGTGAGGTCGTTTTCTACACCACAGTACTGGCATTGGTGATTATCCCTGCGAAAGATGTTTTGTCTGCTCAACATTACGCCTTTGTATGGCATGTTTACATATTTACACAATCGAATCACGCTGGGCACCTTGTAAGTGGATGAAATGGTGTGAAAATATTCATCTTTGGTATCCATTACCATTTCGGCTTTTTGCATAAAAACCAGAAGAAAAGCCCGAGTAGAAGCACAGATGGTCAAAGCCCGATAGTCTTGGTTCAATACCAGTGTTTTGTTATTCATGGCGCTAGCTTTTACTATGTTCTTATTACGCTTATAATGCTACTAAGTTGATGTGAATACAATCCCGAATCGCCATTTATAATTCCTTTTTTGTCTATTTTATCTGTACGCACTTTGCCGTGAGCGTGTATAATTTCTTTCGAATTTATGAGAATTCCTACATGTATTATTTTGCCTGTATCGTTTGAAAAAAAGGCCAAGTCTCCCGACCTGGCCTCACTCAAACTATTTACAGCTGTGCCCATTGTAGCTTGTTGGTAAGCGTCCCGCTTTAGTTTGTAGCCACAACTTCGAAATACCATTTGTACCAAGCCCGAACAATCGATGCCGGCGTGGCTTTTTCCTCCCCACAAGTAAGGCGTAGAAAGGTATAATTTGGCGCGTTGCACAATTTCATCGCCAGAAGTGCATTTGGATATTTTCTCGGCTTTTCCAAAAAACGGAATCGCCTCTTGGGCATTTAAAGAGCAGTTTTTTTGGTCGAAAAGAGGCAGGTAACTACCAAAAAAAAGAGGTTGGTTGGCTTCGCCAATTTTCAAAAAACCCACCACTTCGGCACAATAGTACTGTTCGCTTTTTTGAAGTTGGGCACAATACGCTTCTTCGATAGGGGAATGCAGTTTTTTGTCTATCCAGCCACAATAGCCGTCATCGGCAATTTCTATCTGTATCCACTTGCCATTTTCCGATTCTTCCTTCACAGCATACACATCGCCAAACAGCAACTGCGTCACCATTTCACTTTTATCAGAATCGTTTGCCCTAACGGCAACCAAATTGTAGGCACAAATTCCTAGCATGGTTTTAAAAATCACGTCAAATTACCAAACTCGGCACGAAAGTGAAAGAGTTTGAAAAATATAATTTTACAACGTGCCTTTTTCCCCTAACTTTGCCCCGCAAATAATCAATTCAGTTATTTGCCATGTCTTACCTACCAAATAAAGTGCTGTACGAAGCACTTACCTACGACGACGTTCTGCTTATTCCTGCCTACTCGGAAGTTTTGCCGAGAGACACCGATACCAAAAGCCAGTTAACCCGTACTATTTCGCTAAACATCCCCGTCATTTCGGCGGCAATGGATACTGTTTCGGAATACGAAATGGCGGTGGCCATGGCGCAAGAAGGGGGCATTGCCATATTGCACAAGAACATGAGCATAGAAGCACAGGCTGCGCAAGTACGCAAAGTGAAGCGTTCGGAAAG
>DMUD01000248.1:3128-3522 GCA_003476475.1 Cytophagales bacterium
CCTATCACCTTGCATGTAAGTTCTACTTTGCAAGATGCCCTAGATATCATGAAGGAATTTAGAATAGGGGGAATACCGGTTGTGGACGACCATCGCAAATTGGTGGGGATTATCACCAATCGTGACACACGTTTTCAAAAAGACCCTAAAAAACCGATTCGCGAAATAATGACCAAGGAAAACTTGGTTGTAGCTCCAGAAGGAGTCGATTTGGCCAAGGCCGAAGAAATTCTTCAGCAATATACCATTGAAAAACTGCCCATTGTAGATAAGGAATACAAGCTGGTAGGCCTCATTACATACAAAGACATATCAAAACGCAAAGACCATCCCAATTCTTGCAAAGACGAATTTGGCCGTTTGCGCGTGGGTGCGGCAGTAGGCGTTACGCACG
>DMUD01000125.1 GCA_003476475.1 Cytophagales bacterium
GCCACCAACAAAGATTTGAAAAAAGAATGCGAGAATGGCACCTTTCGTGAAGATTTGTATCACCGTTTAAGCGTCATTTTGATAGAAGTGCCCGCTTTGAATAAAAGGACGGAAGATATTCCTTTGCTGATTCATCGTTTTTTAAGTGTTATTGCGAAAGAACAAGGCACAAAACCCAAAAAAATTAGTGAAGAGGCTGTCTCATACTTGCGTTCTCTTCCCTGGACAGGCAATGTGAGGGAGCTTCGAAATGTGACTGAGCGATTGACAATATTGGGACAGGAGACCATTTCCTTGGAAGATGTAAAAAAATATGCGCGCTAATTTGCATATTTATTGTATTATTCAAACACGAATTATAAATATACCTATTTTTGGCACGATAATGATTAATGTATAAATGCGTATGATTAAGATAATTGCAAGTACGTTCGTTCTTTTAAACATCACTTTCCAAGTTTTGGCACAAGAAGAAGTGCTTAAAAACATAAAAGCTGGATTCAAAAGTGGCAATGCTACAGTAGTTTCCAATCATTTAAGTACTCGAGTGGAATTTGCTTTGGAAAGTGATAAAAAATTGCTTCGAAAAGAAAAAGCTGCACTAGTGTTGCAAGACTTTTTCCTAGTAAACAAACCGAAAGACTTTCAATTACTGCATCAAGGAGCATCAAAAGAAGGTTTAAAGTTTTACATAGGCGAATATATATCTGTAAGTGGAACACATCGAGTACTCATTTACTTGAGAAAATCCCTAATAGAAAAAATAGATATAAGCAAGGAATAATGTTTTTGGTTTAAGTTTAGAGTTTAATGTTTAACACAAAAAAGCCCCGACACTGTCGGGGCTTTTTGTTTTTAATAGGGTCAATTTCATTGAAAGAAAAAACTACTTCGCAACCTGAATTTGCAGCCACAAGCAACACAAGGATAGTTGACCTATTCAATATGTGGATAAATCTTCCGCTATTTCGACTTGAAAAATTTATTTCAAGCCAAAATATAAACCTTATTTTTGCGACGTTTTACATTTAAAGATGCCTAAAAAACTGCATTTTAGTGTCACAGTCTTACTTTTTGCCTTTCTTTTTGTTCAAGGACAATCCAATTTAGCTCCCACTCCTGAAAAATATTCCAAGTATCTTTCTGTTTCACCAAATTATGGAATGGTGTGGAAACACCACAAATATTTGGACAGCATATTGCCAAATGCCTATCCGAGAGGGTTGGAAATAAATATAGGTTGGCAGACCACCGGTCGAAAATCTTGGCAACAGGTGCATAACTTTCCACGATGGGGCATTCAGTTTATGTTATACAATCTGAACAATGCCCATATGTATGGCTATGCACTTTTTGTTACCCCTCACATCGACTTATTTTTATTTAAGCGACCAAAACATGAATTGTATGTTAAAATTGGAACAGGCATTGCCTTCATGAGCAAGTATTACAATGCCCATTCAAATCCAAACAACTTGCTAGTCAGTTTGCCAGTAAGTTCATCAGGATTTTTTAGTATGTCGTACCGCTACCGCATCACAGAAAAATGGGCTATGCTTCTCGCGCTTAATTTTAATCACGCTTCAAATGGTTCCATGCACTTACCCAACTTGGGTATCAATATTCCGGCTTTAGGCATCGGTGGGGATTATACTTTTCATCCCGAAAGGATTAAATTCATTAAAAATGACTTGCCTCCTTTTGAGAAAAAATGGTCTTTCAATGCCAATCTTTCTTTTTCTACGAAACAGTCTTCTAGTGAACCATGGAATGACATAAATTATATGGCCTATACCCTATCCACCTATGTCAATAAGCGATTTACTCGAAAAAGTATCGGGCTAATGGGATTAGATGCTTGCTTGGACAAGTCTTTGCACTATTATCTGCGCAACAATCCCAATTATTTGCAAGACAAATACCCCATTTACCGTTTTGCCCTAACGGCTGGTTACGAGTTTGTACTAACAGAAAAAACGCACATCTTAATGCAAAATGCTTTTTATATTTACGATCCATACAAGTTGGAGCTTCCTATATATCAGCGTTATGGATTTAAATATCTACCCATGGAACATTTGTATTTGGGATATTTTTTGAAAACGCATGCTGGCAAAGCCGATTTTTGGGAATTTGCGGTAGGATTAAATATTTAAATTATTTAAATATTTTTATTCATTTTTTTTGCCCTATCGTTGCTATCAATTACAGAAGTATTCGCATTTCATTTTCGAGGCAGTCTCTTTTTCAAAATCGAATAAAGCAAAAGGAAATAAACTTACTGAACTAGGAATTCAAAACCCTAAATGAAATAGAGAGACAATTAGCAAAAAACAAAACCTATATTGGCATTACTAAAAACGCCAAAATGGTCAAAATATAGGCGACAATCCTCACAATTCACCCACTAAAATACTCATAACATTGGCTAAAAGAGACAATTTTCTCGAAGAATTTCCACATTTGAAAGAAACCATTCTGGCACATACAAAAGAATTTCGGTAGTGAGTTTGTAGAATTGTAAATATATTTGACAGTCTTTAAATAAAGTGGAGTCAAGAAAACCACTGCTTAAACAGGGCGAATCCGAAAAGCCAAATGAGTAGGATAATTCATAAATTTTAAACAATGAAAAATGTTAAAGTCAGTTCAATCATTGGTCTATTAGCTTTAGGAAGCTTGCTAAGCAGTTGTAATGCAACGATGCATACTGTCGGTACTGGCGGTAAAGGAAACTGCAAATCTGTAGGTCAATATGATGCGAAAAAAAAGCAGTGGTATTTGTTTTGGGGATTATTGCCTTTGAACAGTGTTGATTCAAAAGCTCTAGCAGGTGGTGCTCAAAACTACACTATCAGAACAACTACCAGTTTTGGTGACGGACTTATTGCCATACCAGGCAGCTATCTTTTAGGACTTAGAACCCAAACTATAAGGGTTTCTAAAGGCGACAAATAAGCTAAAAGGTGTTGGGCTAAATTACAATCCCAACACC
>DMUD01000332.1 GCA_003476475.1 Cytophagales bacterium
AGTGCCACTTATGAAAAAGGGATATTGTCGCTTTCTCCCAGTGGCAGTTGTCCTCACCTACCACTACGCAAAGCCGAGAACCGTTGGGTGTAAGTACTCCTCCCAGTGGCTGGTGTCCTCACCTGCCACTACTGCCAGAAGCTGAATGATATACACCACAAACCTTTAAAGAACATTGGATCTTAGCGTCCAATCTAGAAGATTATAAATGGTCGAGCGACAAATTTTATCAACTATTTACGCCTAAAAAAGAATTTTATGGATGGGTTTTAACGGGTTGGGTGATAGTGGGGAGATTATTTTTCCACTAGTCGGTTACCTCGCACTTCGTTATTAGTATTCATATTATTAAATTACTCTATTTTATAAAAACGTAAACTTTACTCACATGAGAAAATTAATTTTAGTAATTTCTGGGATGGCGTTGTATTTTACAGCCTTTTCTCAGGAACGAGTTAATCTCGGGAAGAAATCTGAATTCCAAAACAAATTTGTTTCACCACCAAAATCTTTGCGTTCGTCTCAGTCCAATGAGACCACCCTAAAATTGCCTGGCAACAAAAATGTACAAGGTCGCATTAATTTAAATTCCGGTGATGTAGTTATCGGTAATTTGAAGAATGAAAAGAATTCAACTTTTTACATCAATTTTTCAGACAATCAAATCAAAGGACACATTTTAAGAAAGGGAAGAAAGGAAGCCTATGTTTACAAAGAGGATTCCAATGGGGATGTGTATTTGGAAAAGAAAGATATACATGAGGTATTGTGTATAGAATATTCCGAAGCTCGTAATAAGTCTACACTTATAGCGCGTGCTAGTTCAAATACAGTTGCTACTCAACCAAGTTGGCAGAGCTTGCCAGGAGCAACTGCTGTTGTATTGCTCGATTTTGATGGTCAGTATGTGAGCGGCACACCTTGGAATGGTGGAAATCCCATCGATGCAGCTCCTTCTGGATTTTCAGAATCGGTGATGAAGGAAATTTTTGATATGGTGAGCGAAGATTTTAGGTCTTTTAATTTAAATATTACTACAGATGAAACTGTATTTAATGCCGCTCCCGTAAACAGAAGAATGAGATGTATTTTCACTCCTACAAAAACTGCAGCACCAGGTGCAGGTGGAGTGGCGTATTTGAATTCCTTTACTTGGAATAACGATACTCCATGTTGGGTTTTTAACGGTGGCGCCAAAGCTGGTGGCGAAGCTGGATCACATGAAATTGGACATACACTTGGCCTTTTACATGATGGGAGAACATCACCAAAGGAAGAATATTACAAAGGACAAGGGACCTGGGCACCAATAATGGGTGTTGCATATAGTAAATCGTTGTCGCAATGGTCGAAAGGAGAGTATGCCAATCCAAGTCAGACTCAAGATGACCTAGCAAAGATTTCTGGAAACAATGGATTTACTTATCGAAACGATGATTATGCCAATGATTCAAGTACTCGTGCTATTTTATCAATAAACAGTAGTGGCGCAATTGCTCCTGTTACTGGAATTATCGAACGAAACAAAGACGCCGATGTTTTTCGTTTTAATACTTCGGGTGGTAATGTTTCTATAGCGGTATCCCCTGCTGCTGTTCATGCCAATCTGGATATTAAAGCACAGTTGGTCAATAGTATAGGTCGTGTTATTTTGGAATCTGCTCCTACATCAAGTTTATCGTGCACGCTGCAAACCAATTTGTCTGCAGGACACTATTTTCTTTTGATTACCAATTCGGGTTTTGGAAGCCCTGCTACAGATGGGTATTCAGCCTACGGGTCTATTGGTCAATATACTGTTTCAGGAGCTATTCCAAATTCGAAACCAATTGTTTATAGAAATCCCGAAAATCCAACTAATGTTGTGAATGGTATCAATTTTAATTATGTTGAAGGAACTTGGAACGCCTTACCCGATTTTACCACCTTAACAAAAATAAAAACTGGTACTCAGTCTCAGTTTGATTTGTCTAACCGCAATCGTGATGATTTCTTTGGATTTGAATTCACTGGCTTTGTTCAAGTTCCTGCCGATGCGGTGTACACATTTT
This sequence comes from Cytophagales bacterium, assembly GCA_003476475.1. Lineage (GTDB taxonomy): Bacteria > Bacteroidota > Bacteroidia > Cytophagales > UBA9547 > UBA9547. The sequence goes on from DMUD01000332.1 coordinate 2,052, forward strand.
TCACAACCAGTGACGATGGAAGTAAATTATTTATAGGTACTACTGAAGTTGTGAATAACGATGGATTGCATGGTGCTTCTGAGGCTAGTGGCACTATTCCTCTTAAAGCTGGTAGACATGCCATCCGAGTGGTCTTTTTTGAAAATGGCGGTGGCCAAACGTTGTCGGTGGCTTATAGTGGAGGAGGCATAACAAAGCAAACGATACCGGCTTCTGCACTTTACAGAATTGGTACGGTTCAAAATCAATCTCCGACAGTTTCCATTACTGCACCAACTTCCGAGTCCTCTTACAATACGCCAACATCTGTAACCTTGTCTGCCAATGCCGCTGATGTTGATGGTATCATTAGCAGTGTACAATTTTATTTAAACGGCACATTGGTAGGAACTGATTTGACAGCGCCATATTCTGTAACCGTTAATGTTGCCACTGCCGGAACCTATTCAGTTTATGCAAGAGCTACGGATAACGCTGGTGCTGCAACCAATTCTTCTAATGTAAATTTTTTAGCGGGGACTTCTACTTCCTGCTCAGTTGCTGCGTGGTCTTCTTCTGCGGTGTATGTGGCAGGTAATCGAGCTTCTTACAATGGCAAAATATACGAAGCCAAATGGTGGACACAAAATGAAAATCCAGAATTGCGCTCAGGTCAGTGGGATGTATGGAAATTAATAGGCACTTGTACAGCTCGTCTATCTGCTGATGGATTTGTTGAAAGCGAGAGCCTAAACATGCAATTGAATTTGTCTGTGACTCCTAATCCTGCAACTGAAATGACTACACTTTGGATTGAATCTCCTGAGGCATCTTTTGCAACTATTGAAATCCTCAGTTTAGATGGTAAATTGTTAAAAACAATTAATTCAGCATCTATTAGTGAGGGAATAAATACATTGGATTTGTCCTTAGTAGATATTCCAAATGGAATTTATCAGGTAGTTGTAAGAATGAAAAATTCTGCAAATACCTTTAGAATAATTAAAAATTAGCTTTAAATTCAATTGTTATTAAAGGGCAGCAGAATTTCTGTTGCCCTT
>DMUD01000293.1 GCA_003476475.1 Cytophagales bacterium
ATCTGCGTTCCGAACTTTTTACCTCATTCCGTAATTTTGCCTTTACTATCCTATACACAACATGCACAAAAAATTCCTTTCCCTATTTCTTGGTCTTGTGGCCTGCCTTTCATTGCAAGCGCAGCTTTTTCCCAACAACAATGTGGGAAACGCAGCCACTACAACCAATAAAGTAAAGCAACACTCCACCTGGAAATACGAAGTAAGCCCTAAAAAAGCCTCAGTCGGACAAGAAGTTGAATTGGTTTTGACTGCCGAAATAGAGGAAGGCTGGTATTTGTATTCCTCCGATTTCGACCCCAACCTGGGACCCATCGTCACGGCCATTACCTTTAAAAAGAAAGACGGTTTTGAACCCGTCGGCAAACTGAAAGCCATTCGTCCCAAACGCAAGTTCGACGACATTTGGGGAGGCGAAATTTCCTATTTCGTAAACAAAGCAGAGTTTAGGCAAAAAATTAAAGTACTGAAAGAAAAGCCAACTGCCGAAGCTACAATCGAATACCAAACATGCACCTTGCAGGATGGTGCTTGTGTGGGCGGCGAATACGATTTTTCATTGGATAGTCGGCAGCTGACAGTCGGCAGTCAGCAGTCAACAGTTGTCAATGTGCAGTCGGAGGTGGTCACTGAGAAGTCAACTGAAGATACGATTCAGAAAGCTGCTAGTCATGAACCAGATACTGTCAACAGTAAACAAGCAACAGGCAACCCTACCACCACCGGCACTCACAACCCTGCACCCACTACCGAGGAAAGCCTATGGTTGTTTTTCCTAAAAGCATTCCTTTTTGGTTTGGCTGCCCTACTTACGCCCTGCGTATTTCCAATGATACCCATGACGGTCTCTTTTTTCACGCATTCCAGCAAAAGCCACAAACAGGCCGTGCGCAAAGCGTGGATGTATGGTTTGTCTATCATCGGCATTTACACTGTTTTGGGAACGGCAGTAGCGGCTCTTTTCGGTGCCGATGCCGCCAATTTCATTAGCACCCATTGGCTGCCCAACCTGCTGTTCTTTGCCATTTTCGTGTTTTTCGCCGCTTCTTTTTTGGGCATGTTCGAAATTGTATTGCCCAGCTCGCTTGTAAACAAAATGGATGCACAGTCTGAAAAAGGCGGACTTGGCGGTATTTTCTTCATGGCTTTTACCATTGCCTTGGTCTCGTTTTCATGCACTGGGCCTATTATTGGCACGGTGCTTATCGAATCGGCAGGCGGTAAATTTATCAAACCCATTGTGGGCATGTTGGGTTTTTCTACGGCATTTGCCATTCCGTTTACCTTGTTTGCCATGTTTCCAAGTTGGCTGAAATCCTTGCCCAAGTCGGGCGGATGGCTGAACTCGGTCAAAGTAACCCTTGGCTTTCTTGAATTGGCTTTTGCCCTCAAATTTTTAAGCCAAGCCGACCAAGTATATCATTGGCGAATATTGGATCGCGAAATATTCATCGCCTTGTGGATCGTGATTTTCTTCCTGCTTGGCTTGTATTTACTCAAGAAAATAAAACTGCAGCACGACGACGAGGACTACACCTCGCAATCCGTTTCAGTACCCCGCCTGTCGCTATCGTTGGTCTCCTTTGCCTTTGTGGCATATCTCGTTCCCGGCATGTTTGGCGCACCCTTGAAAGCACTTTCGGGCTACCTGCCGCCCATCTCCACCTCCGATTTTATTTTAGGAAGTGCTGCCAACCGTCAACCGTCAACTGTCAACCAGTTGTGCGACATCCCCAAATACGCCGAATTTCTCCACATCCCTCACGGCCTGCAGGGTTACTTCGATTTGAAACAAGCCCAAGCCTGTGCAAAACAATTAAACAAGCCACTTTTCATCGATTTCACGGGACATGGCTGTGTAAACTGCCGCGAAATGGAAGCCAATGTGTGGAGCGACCCCGAAGTGTTGAAGCGCTTGCGTGAAGATTTTGTAATAGTTTCCTTGTATGTGGACGAAAGAACCGCCTTGCCCAAAGCGGAATGGTATGTGTCGCCTTACGACGGAAAAGAAAAAACAAGCATTGGCAAACAAAATTCCGACTTGGAAATCAGGCTTTTTAGCCACAACGCCCAACCCTTGTACGTAATTGCCGATGCCGAAGGCAAAGCCCTTGCAGAACCCAAATCTTACGACAAAAATGTAACAAATTTTATTCATTTTTTGGATGAAGGGAAGGCGAATTTTAGGAAAAAATAGAATCAGATTTCAATATTCTTTTTCTCAAAAACCTTCCTTAAAAAATTCTTCAGGAGTCATTTTAAAAGCTCTAATTAGTTTCATTAGGCTGGAAAAGCGGATGTCTTCTCCGGTTTCGTAACGTGCATACTGCGAACGGGTTATTTCGTTTTCATAGGCAAAAAAATCTGCATTGGTGTAGCCTAGCGACTTTCTAATGGTCTTAATCCTTTGGGCAAGCTTTTTAATGTCCTCATTGTCTTTCTTCGAGACTTTTATCTTCGAGGGCTTAGCTAACTTTTTCTTGCTTTCCATGCCATAAAGGAAACAAGCACCCTTTATAAGACTAACCTTTATTTTAATACCCTTTAATTAAAGGATATTAAAAAATTGTTTGTACTTTTGAGAAATAAAATCACATAAACCATGAAACATCTATTTTTGAATTTAATCGTGCTTTTAGCCACTACTTTCGCTTTTGCACAAGTACCTGTCAATGGTTTAGTTGGTTATTGGCCTTTTAACGGCAATGCCAAAGATGAAAGTGGCAATGGAAACAATGGTATTGTGAACGGAGCGACCTTAACTACAGATAGGTTTGGGAAAGTCAATTCAGCTTATAGTTTTAATGGTAGTTCAAATTATATTAGAATAGATAATTCAACTAGTCTTAATAGTACATCCATTAGTATTAGCGGTTGGTTTAATACAAACAATTTGGCAACTAATGATAATTTAGATGCTAAAGGAATTATTGGTAAATGGTGGCAAACACCAAGTGTATGTAATGGTAATTATAATGCATATTTAGTTTGTTTGACTAAACCCTTAAGTCAAACTTCAACTTTTGTTGGCGGAGCTACTAGCTTTTACGGAGGAAATGTATTTTATGCAAATACACCTATTAGCACAAATAATTGGTATCACTTTGTTTTTGTACATAATTCGTCAAGTGGTGGTAGATTATACATAAATGGAAACTTGGTTAACTCAAATTCATCTATTGGCTCTATATGTAATTCATTAAATGCTTTGATTATAGGAGCGGATATCAATAATGGGAATTTGTATAGGTTCTTTAACGGCAAATTAGATGACATCGGCATTTGGAATCGTGCTTTGACGGAACAAGAAATCACCAACTTGTATAATGAAAACATCTGCTACAAAACTGTTTCTGTCACCGATACCCTAAGAATCAGCACGCTTGCAGGTTTCAATACTTTACCACAAGAATTTGGCACTGTCAAAGTATTTCCAAACCCCACAAACGACCTGCTAAACATCAGCATCGACAAGCCCAACTCGAATTACACCATCAAAATCATGGACAATACTAGCAAGGCGGTTTACACCTCTACCATGAACAGCAATAGCTTGCAAGTAAACCTCAACCAGTTTTCTTCCAAAGGCCTGTATCTCATTCAGATTTTAGACAACACGAACAAAGTTTTGGACGTGAGGAAATTGATTTTGGAATAGCAGTTTTGCCGTGTCAGGTGTTATCACCTGACACACTTAAAAATTCGGCACTTCACACTAGCGCAATGTCTTAGCG
>DMUD01000259.1 GCA_003476475.1 Cytophagales bacterium
CCACGGAATATATAAGGAAAACCTAATACGTTATTTACTTGGTTAGGGTGGTCGCTACGGCCTGTGGCCATGATGATGTCGGGCCTGCAAGCCATGGCCGTTTCGTAGTCAATTTCAGGATTGGGGTTGGCCAGTGCAAACACGATGGGGTTGGGCGCCATGCTCTTCACCATTTCGGCCGTAACGATGCCTCCCACCGAAAGCCCCAAAAACATGTCGGCGCCGTTCAAGGCCTCGGCAAGCGAGTGAAAGTTTTGGTCGGTGGCTATTGGTTCGTGGCTGGGGTGCAGGTTGGGACGGTCTTTTCTGATAATGCCGTCTTTATCGTACATCACCAAGTTTTCTTTTTTAAGGCCAAGTGCCAAATACAATTTTACGCAAGCCAAAGCAGCAGCACCCGCACCGCTCACCACCACTTTTATCTCTTCTATTTTCTTGTGGGCTATTTCCAAGGCACTGGTCAGGGCAGCACTTGTAATAATGGCCGTTCCGTGCTGGTCGTCGTGCATGACAGGAATGTCCATGCGCTTGCGCAGCTCGTCTTCAATGTAAAAACACTCGGGCGCTTTAATATCTTCCAAGTTAATACCACCAAAAGTGGGTTCAAGCGATTTGACGATTTGAACAAATTTTTCGGGGTCGGTTTCGTTTATTTCAATATCGAACACGTCGATACCCGCAAATTTTTTAAACAAAACGCCTTTGCCTTCCATCACAGGTTTGGAGGCTTCAGCACCAATATTTCCCAAACCCAATACCGCCGTGCCGTTGGAGATGACGGCTACCAAGTTGCCTTTGGCGGTGTATTTGTACACATTTTCTACATCGTCTGCAATTTCTTTACAGGGTTCGGCCACCCCTGGCGAGTAGGCCAAAGCCAAGTCCAGTTGCGAACTAAGCATTTTGGTAGGCACGACTTCTATTTTTCCGGGCTGTCCTTGCTGATGGTATTGCAAGGCGTCTTCTTTGCGTATGATGATGGACATCCTTTTTTAAATGTATAAATGATGCGTGATAAAAAGAAATCGTACTGTTTAGATGCAATACTAAAATTTAGGTCTGACATTTTAACACGATTGTGTTTTTTTTATCCCATTGCGGTACATGCCAAGTTTTTTTGACCTGATGGAACCCTATTGGACGTATTGCTTCTTTTTGCTTTTCAACTTACCGATTCCACATTTCCCTGATATCTTTTGAATGTGAAAAAGTATTAAAAATTTGGGCTAACGGAATGTAATCCCAATTAGCTGGGTTAGCTAGTACAAGGAATGTTTGGCCTAATTTTTTAGAATTTTGGTTAATTCATCGAGTTGGCACCTACTTTGCAACATTCGGGCAAGCTTTCGTGGGCTTCGTTGTTCATTTCTACCAATTTGGTGCCATGGCCAGTAGAAGCCACTGCCTTGTGCAGTTCTAGTTCTTTCAACATGGTACTGTCGTAGGCTACCTTTAACACACTCGACTTTGGGTTCCAAGTGGCCATAGATACGCCATTTATTCCTTTTATCGAGGTTTCGATGCGTTCTTTGCACATCTCACAGTTTCCACGCACATAAAATTCGGTCTCCTTGTTTTGCATTTTTGAACATGAGAAAAGAAAAGCAATTAGGGACGTGAAAAGCAGATTTTTCATGGTACAAGATTTGTACAAAAGTAAAAAAAAGGAAGCCAAAAATTTCAAATTGTGAGGGCTTTAATCTAAAATCTCCGATTTTCTATTTGATAACCAATCGCAAGCCCACGTAAGCCCTTATTCCTTGAAGGGGCGCATAAGTGTAATTGGGGTCGAAAGTATAGTTGTGGGGATTGTTTATGGGGTCGTTTACGTTTTTGTCAAACGGATCAAAAGGCCTCAGAATTGGGTTTTGGGGAACAAAATCGAAGATATTTTTAATCCCTATGTAATAAGTGCTATGGCGGTAGTTTTTTGAAATCTGTACGTTGTGTAAACTAAACCAAGGCGAAAATGCTGGTCGGTAATCGTTGGGATACACGGGCAGCTTCATGGGGCTGTACACCTGCGAGGTGTAGTCGATGGCCACATTTAGGTAGGGTATGGTGTACGAAACTGAGGCGTTGCCTTGAAAATTGGGGCTGAGTAATTGATTTACGTGAAAATAATTTCCTGTTTTATAGCGTTCTTTTTTGAAGGCCTCCATGGCGGTGCCGGCCAATTGTATTTTGAGCGAATTGCTGAAATTGATATCAAGGCTCAGGGCTATTCCACGATTGATAGCGTAGCCCTCAAGATTTTTATACACGATTTTGTTGGCATCGGACAAATAGTCGGGTATTATTTTGTTGCTAAAATAATTGTAGAAAAACGATGCATCCACGTTGATAAAGCCCTTTTCAAAGGGTAAGTAGGCTGTATAATTTACATTGCCGTTCCACGATTTTTCGGGTTCTAAATTTTCTTCAAAAACTACTTTGCGCGCACCTGTCAGGGCGGCATGGTCTTCTGTAAACACGTTCACCACCCTAAAACCGTTGCCCGTATTCAATCTTAGACTATGATACCGATGGAGCTGGAGTTTGTACCCTATACGCGGACTCACAATATATCCATGCACAGGGTGCAGATCCAATCTGTTGCCCACCAACAGTTTGCTTTTGGAAGAAATCGTGACATCGTCTTGCCAAAAAATGCCAGGCAAAAGCGTGTTGGCCCACTGGTATTTGCTGCTGTCTTGGGGCCAACGGCTTGCAGCAGTATTGTCTGTGTAGGAAGTATAACGAATGGCGGTGCCTGCCACCAATTGATGACTTTTTCCCAGTTTTTTAGTCCATACCAATTGCCCAAAAGCAACATGCTGTTTGGCCAAAAACATAGTAGTTCCATAGGCCGAATTTTGGTCGTGGAAATTGTAAGAATAATAAAAAACAACATTTTGTTTTTTAAACGGTAGTTGATAGGCGCCAATCAGTTCTGCCCTTTTGGTGTAAATACTTTCCCCATATACCGAATCGGTACCTCGAAACTGGTTGCGAAAGTTGGTTTGCCCACCAAAACGGTCTTCGTACAACAACCTAATTCCAAGTGTAGCCAGCCTATTTTCTTTTCGTTCAAAACTCCATTTGCTGAAAATGGAAAGGCGGTCTTGCAAGGTCATGTCGGTAAATCCGTCTTTGTTCTTGTCTATCCTGTTTTTAAAGTGGAAATAATTGAGGCTAACAAGTGAATTTACTTTCCCGTGTTTCCATTTGGCAGAAAGGTCGGCATTGTATTCGCCCCAAGTATTGGCATTGAAATCGCTATATAGGGTAGGTGCTTTTGTAGGATTTTTCGTTATCACGTTTACCACACCACCAACCGCTTCCGACCCATAAAGGGTTGATGCAGGGCCTTTAACCACTTCTATCCTTTCTACAATTCCATTTGGAATGCCCATAAGTCCGTACACAGTAGAAAGCGAGCTCACAATGGGCATACCGTCTATAAGCACCATCGTATAAGGCCCTTCCATCCCGTTTATGTGTATATCGCCGGTATTGCACACATTGCAGTTCAGTTGTGGGCGCACCCCGTTTACCATTTGCAGCGCATTGAAAAGGTTTGGGCTGGGGTTTTTCTGAAAAAGCTTTGGGGTGTAGATTTCTACTGGCGTTACCGATGCCGCCTTGTACGATTCTTGCATAGTGCCTGTCACGACCACTTCTTGTGCCCTGTTTTCCATTTCTTCAAGTGCTACATCGAGCTTGGTCGTTTTGCTTGCCATTATTTTGGCCGTTCTTTCTTCCGAAACAAAACCAATACATGAAAATTTTATCTTGTAATACCCCTCTGGCAATGCCAAAAAATAGTTTCCCGAGCTGTCGGTTGTAGTCCCCAACGATTGCCCTATGACCACGATACTTGCAAACTCTACTTTTTCGCCCGATGCACCGGTCATTTTTCCGCGTAAAACGCCCTTTTCTTGCCCTAATGCCGAAAAGGCGTTTATGAAAAGAAAGAAATACAGTAGAATTAAGGGCATTAATAAAAAATTGTAACACAAAACTAAAAGGAAATGCAATATTTATCAAAATAAAAATTTAGGTAAGCCTAAAAACAAGAATATAATATTTGCTTTTATTCATTAATCGACTTTTAAGCGATGTTTATCGTTTTAGGATTGCTAAATTCTTGAACTCCGAAAAAAGACAGTTCGCGACCGTAGCCCGAATTGTTGATGCCACCAATGGGAAATCGAGGGTCGGATTTCACTTGCGCATTTACAAATATCATGCCTGCATTTATTTGCAAGGCAAGTTTTTCTGCTTTGGCGATATCCTCGCTAAAAATAGTAGCTCCCAAACCGAAGGTGCTTTTGTTTGCCCATGCAAGGGCTTCTTGTTCGTTTTCAACGGTGGCAATGGCGACAAGTGGCCCAAAAGTTTCTTCACAAAAAGCAACGGTATTTGGATGTACTTCGTCCAAAATCATGGGTTGTACCAAACACTGCTCTCTATGAAAGGGAGTGAGTGCCACCGCACCTTGCTCCAAACTTGCACGGTATTGCTTTTCGATATTTTCGGCCAAATCTATGCGTGCCATAGGGCCCATTTTGGTACTTTCCAATTTTGGGTTGGCAGGCTTCCATTCGGTGATTCGATTCAGCACTTCCTCTACAAACTGTTCTTTTACAGATGCTTCCACAATAAATCGCTTCGCCGAAACGCACACTTGCCCTGCGTTTTGTAGGCGCGACTGCAACCCAACTTCGGCCGCTTTTTTAATATTGGCATCTTTCAACACCAAAAAAGCATCGCTACCGCCTAGTTCCAATACCGATTTTTTGAGATTGGCACCTGCCAAAGCACCCACTATACGACCTGCCTTTTCGCCGCCTGTAAAACTTACCCCTTTTACTCGGCTGTCTTCCAAAATGTTTTTTACCGAATTGGTATCAGTCACCAACAGCTGTAAAACACCCTCGGGAAAGCCTGCCTCAACAAAGGCTGCTTCAATCAATTTGGCACTTCCCAACACGTTTGGCGCATGTTTCAGCAATATGGTATTGCCAGCCGTGAGGGTTGGAATGGCAAAACGAATCACTTGCCAAAAGGGAAAATTCCATGGCATGATGCCCAAAATGATACCAAGGGGCTGAAAAGTGATATAGGTTTTTTGTGCTTCGGTTACAATAATTTGGTCTTGAATGTAGGTATGGGCATTTTTGGCATAATGTTCGCAGACGAGTGCACATTTTTCCACTTCGGCCAAGGCTTCTTTGATGGGTTTGCCCATTTCGGTGGTGGCCATTTGGGCATAGGACAGCTTGTTTTTCAGCAGAACGGCCGATAGCCTCAAAAAATATTCTCCTTTTTGCTGGGGTGTTAATTTCTTCCAATTAAAAAATGCGGTGTCGGCTTTGGTTATTTTCGTCGCGATTTCTTTCGAAGAATGCCACGCATGTGCCTCGACTATTTGTAAGGTAAAAGGGTCGATACTTTGGAAGAAACTCATCGTCAAAATCAGTTACTTTTCACGGCCGACACAATCCTGTTTTTGTTGTTGAAATCCTTGAAAAGGTATATTTCTTTGTAATTGCGTTGGCGCAAAACGTCCATCACTTTGTTTCCTAATCGTTCGTTTATTTCAAAATATATTTTTCCACCTTCTTTTAAGTAGTAATCACAAAACTGGACAATGGCTTGGTAATAGCGAACAGGGTCTTCGTCGGGAACAAAAAGCGCAAGTGAAGGCTCGTGGTCCAACACATTTTTGTGCATCAGCCCTTTTTCTGACTCGGTCACATAAGGCGGATTGCTTACTACCACATCGAACATGGGGTAGCTTGGTTGAAAATTGAAAATATCGTCTTGCACAAACATCACCTTTGAATTGAGTAGTGAGGCATTTTTCCTGGCAATGTTTAGCGCATCTTTGTTTATTTCCATGGCATATACTTCGGTGGGGGGCATTTCCTTGTCCAACGTGATGGCAATACAGCCACTACCCGTGCCTATGTCAATTATTTTTATTTCCGACTTGCTTTTGTGTTGGCTTATGATGAGCGAGACAAGCTCTTCAGTTTCGGGTCTTGGAACTAGCACCGAAGAATCTACGTAATATTTGCGGCCATAAAAATGGGCTTCGTTCAGCACATATTGAATGGGCTCAAAATTTTTTAACCGAGCCATGTGCGAAGCAATTTTTTCGAAAATAGCGTCGGAAAATCCTTCTAAAGGTTCACCAGCAATCACATAGGTCTTGTACCAGCCAAAAATATTTTCGATAAGTAAAAAGCTGATAGACTTAGCCTCATTCTTTCCGTACAGCACTTCCAATTCTTCGGTTAGCTTTCGCAAAAGATCGGATGAAGTGGGTAAACGGTAGGGATTCATTTGCAAAGGGAAATTTAAATATACTGAATGCAGAATAAAATGCCAAAATGTTCATAGTTGGAAATGCATTTCTTCTTTATTGTAAAAAAAGGAAATGGATTAATGTATAAAAACAATTTGTTGCGTTTTTGGTGTTTTTTACCAAATATTAAGCTGTTTTATAAAATGGACGAGTGTCGTAGCCATTTTTTGGTGGGTGGCAGTGCTTGGGTGCCAATCTTCGCCATAGGGCGGATTTTGAGGGTCGAATTTCAAATAATGGATTTTGGTATCGCCCATTTTGTTTCGCTGTTTTGCTACCGACTGCACATAATTTTGAATTCGAGTCCAGTGTTTGGCACCAGCAGGATACCAGTCGGACATCATACAGCCTACAGCACATATTAGCGTCGCATTGGGGTATTGTTTTTTGATATCAGCAATAAAATCGAGGTAGCTGCCTACAAATGCAGCCGAATCTATTTTGCCAAAACCTTGTCTTTCAGCCGAAAAGTCGTTGGTGCCGAGGTTTATAAGTATTACATCTGGCACATAAAGGGCGTGTTTCCATGCATATTCTTCGCGATCGGGGATGGCTTCGTGGAAAAAAGTAGGAGCCAAACCAGTGGAAGAACCATCGTAGTTTTTGGTGATACCGCGCCCCGAATAAGCCACCGCTACATATTGGGCTTCCAAAGCCCTAGCAGTAATGGCACCATAGGCATTGTAATTATTTTCGTTTTTTGACCGAAACCCTGAATTGAGATTGCCGGGAATGATGGTGTCGTTGCCAAAGCCGCAGGTGATAGAATTTCCGATAAAAAGCATTTTCCTATTGGGCAAAATAGGTGGTGCTACTAGCCCAAAACCCTTGCTCAAACGAATGCCTAAAAATTCGACTGTTCCCACGCTGCTTTCGGTGCGTTTGAAAATTTCTAAGGAATGTGGGCCTTTCGACAAGTTTCGGGCAATTTGGTACACCGCCACATCCGATTGCAGTGCCAACACGATGGGTGAGCCCTTGTCTATCGTTATTTGTAAATAGTTGGTGTGCTCATTTCCTCCAATACCCAACTCATTGAACAAGAGGTCCAAAGCATCGCCCTCAAAATTGGCAAGTATGGTCACGCCGGGGTACGAAAACACCACTTTATTCATTTCCTTCACTACCCTGCCTACATACAAAAAGTTGGGATTATTGGCAGCCACTTTCACCATCGAAGGTTCGTTTTCAGCCTGTATGATTTGTGGAAGTACAATTAAAAAAGCAAGCGTTGTTAAAATAGAATTGAACCGAACTTTTAGTTTCATCACCAAATAGTTTTTGCCCAAATAGACAAATATTTATTGAAACGTAATCTTAAAAATTTCAAAAGTCCTTTAATTGTTACTGGAATTAAGCGATTTAAATTTTACTATTTAACTAATTATCAATCATTTCGTTCAAAATATTGGCCAATCTGTGAGTCAATTCTTTCCTAGAGTATTTAGAAACATCTATTTGCTTGTTTTCCTTTTGCCCATTCACATAGTCCATATAATATACCATGATGTGGATTTTTAATTTGTCTTTGTCTTTGAACCCCGATACCAGCCCCGATTTTGTTTCTAAAATAATGCGAGCCGAATCGCCATTTTCAGGGCCTATGCATAAAATAGGTCGTTTCGAAGCCAAATATTCAAAAAGTTTGCCGGGCACAAAACCTTGAAGGTTTTGGCTGTCGTGCACCGATAAAAGCAAAAGCCAAGCCGCCGACATTACCTTCACTATCTTGTCATGGGGTAAATAATCGTGTAGATATACATAATTTCCAATCCCATATTTTTTGGCCAGTTCAACTACAGAAGAATCGGTAATGCCATAAAAATCTACTTTTAAATCTTTTGCAAAAAATGGATGTTCCTCTTTAAGTTCAGACAAAGCCTGCCAAAATACTTCGTGGTTGCGCGCTCTGCTAAACATGCCGGGGTGCACAATTGTGAATTTTTCATCAAGTGTAGGCTTGGTGGCGGGAAAGTCGGTTTCGTCGAAGCCATTGGTAATAACTTCCACTTTGCGCTGTCCAATTTCGGCCAGCTCTTTTGCCCAAGTATTGCTTACCGTCACTACTCGGTCGGCAGTTTGTAGCACTTCTTTTTCTAAGCGTTTGTGTTTTTCCTCAGCAAAAGGAAGCAATGAAAGTTTCTTGAAATAGTCGATGTTGGTCCATGGGTCACGAAAATCGGCCAACCACGGAATGTGGTATTCTTCTTTCAAGGTTTTTGCAATTAAATGCAAACTATGCGGCGGACCTGTACTAATAACGGCGTCTATTGAATGTTTTTGAATATAATCCTTCAAGTATTTAACAGAAGGTTTTATCCACCACATTCTTGCATCTGGTATAAAAAAATTGCTTCGAAGGAAAATTGCGATTTGATGAAGAATACCTTGGTTTTTCTGAGAAAAAAAATTGGGGTTTATTTTCTCTTTGCGTTTTCTACCAGTGAAAAGCTTGTAAAAAGTATAAGGTTCCCAAATGGGTCTTTTAATAATGGTGAGACCAGTAGGAATTTCGTGTAATAAACTTTTGTCTGTTTCAGGATATTCACCGTTATGAACAGTATAGACAATGGGTTCCCATCCAAAATGCCGCAGGTATTTGGCAAATTTAAGATGGCGTTGAACACCCGATCCACCGGCTGGTGGCCAATAATAACAAATGATGAGGACTTTTTTCTTTGCCAACATGTCGTAATCAAAAAGACAATAGTGCCCTTTGTTGGGTTTCTTAGGTTTTCTGTCGGCAAATATTAAAGAAAACTACGCAATACTTGTCAAACCAAAACATAAAAAGCCGTCTGTCGAAATTTATTTTTAGAATTTAGTTTGACTTTTGTTTTGTAAACGCTACTTTTGTGTCCCTTTTTTCGGGAAGGGTGTATATTTCAATTAAGTCACTGAAAATAAAATAGTAAGGAAAGTGAATACTTTATCCTACAGAACAGAATACGCCAACAACCACTCGGTCAAAAAAGACTGGATAGTGGTAGATGCTGAAAATCAAGTATTGGGACGACTTTGTTCCCAAATCGCGAAAGTGCTCCGTGGCAAAAACAAAACAAACTTTACTCCCAACGTAGATTGCGGAGATAATGTGATTGTCATCAATTGCGAAAAGGTAAAACTTACCGGTAAAAAAATGGACGACAAAGTGTACATCCGCTACACTGGTCACCCAGGCGGACAAAGATTTAATACCCCACGTTCTTACATGGCAACCCAACCTCATAAGGTAATTGAGTTGGCCGTGAAAAATATGTTGCCTAAGAATAGTTTAGGCAGAAAAATCTTTGGAAACTTGCATGTGTATGCAGGAACCGAGCATCCTCACGTTGCTCAAAACCCAAAAGTTCTTACGTTTTAACGAAAATTAGGAAATGAGTATCACCAACACTATTGGTAGAAGAAAAACCTCAATTGCCAGAATTTATTTGAAGCTGGGCAAAGGAGAAATTACCGTTAACCAAAAACCGCTTGTCGAGTATTTTCCTTCCGAAATCCTCCGTATCATCATAGCGCAACCGCTAGAGACACTTAGTGAAAATGGTAAGTACGATATCAATGTCAATGTGAAAGGTGGTGGTACCACAGGTCAAGCTGAAGCAATTCGTTTGGCTATTTCAAGAGCATTGGTTGAAAATAATTCAGAAGTAAAACCAGCTTTGAAAAAAGAGGGCTTCTTGACTCGCGACCCTCGCATGGTGGAACGCAAGAAACCAGGTAGGAAAAAAGCAAGGAGAAGATTCCAGTTCAGCAAACGTTAATACACCCCCACAATGTCTCAAGTTTCGTACAAAGAATTATTGGATGCTGGTGTTCATTTTGGTCACCTTACCAGCAAATGGGATCCTCGTATGGCTCCCTACATCTTCATGGAGAAGAATGGCATCCATATTATAGACCTCAACAAAACAGTTGCTTGCCTTGACGAAGCTACTGCTGCGATGAAAAATATCATCAAATCGGGTCGCAAAGTCCTTTTTGTGGCAACAAAAAAACAAGCAAAAGAAATTGTAGAAAGCGAAGCACAAAGGCTTAAAATGCCTTATGTAACCGAAAGATGGTTAGGTGGCATGCTTACCAATTTTACTACAATTCGCAAGTCATTGAAAAAAATGTCGGGCATAGACAAGCAAATGAAAGACGAATCTTTTATTGCTCTTGCCAAGAAAGAACGTTTGATGATTGGTCGTGAAAAAGAAAAGCTTGAAAGAATGTTAGGTGGTATCGCCGATCTAACTCGCCTTCCTGCAGCACTTTTTGTGATTGATGTTAAAAAAGAACATATTGCCGTAGCCGAGGCTCACAAATTGGGTATTCCTGTTTTTGCTATGGTAGACACCAATTCAAATCCAGATTTGGCTCAATTCCCTATTCCTGCCAACGACGATGCTTTCAAATCCATTGCACTTGTCACTACTGCCATCGGCAAAGCTATCGAAGATGCTCTATTGGAAAGGAAGAAAGACAAAGAAGAAGAAGAAAAACCAGAGGAAACGGCACAGGCTATAGAAGCCAAAACTCCAGTTTCGTCAAATGTAGACTCTGAATAATCTTTTTGCTAAATACATTCAAAAGATTGAGTCACCATGGCTCAATCTTTTTTGTTTAAGACCATTTTAAAAACCCAAAACATACATAATATGTCAACCACAGCGACTATTTCAGCACAAGACGTAAACAAGCTTAGGCAAATGACAGGTGCCGGCATGATGGATTGTAAAAAGGCTTTGTCCGAATCAAATGGCGATTTTGAAGCCGCAATCGATTTTCTTCGTAAAAAAGGCCAAAAAGTGTCAGCAGCACGTGCTGAAAATGTTACTTCAGAAGGCATTATCCTTACCCATATTTCAGCCGACAAGAAAAATGGAAAACTCATTGCCTTTGCCTGCGAAACAGAACCTGTTTCAAAGGTTGCCGATTTCAGAAATCTTGGCCAAGCAATTCTTGAGGTGGCAGTTGCCAAAAATCCATCTTCAATTGACGAGTTGCTTACTTTCTCTTTGGCCGATGGAAGAAGCATTCAAGACAACATCGTAGATCTTACTGGTAAAATCGGTGAGAAATTGGTGATAGCCGCATACGAAAACTTGTCTGAAGAAGAAGTAGTTTCCTACATTCACTCCAATGGTAAACTAGGAGTGCTTGTGGCCTTGAAAAATACAGGTGGTAAAGATGTGTCGGCTATTGGCAAGGACGTAGCCATGCAAATAGCGGCCATGAAACCAGTTGCTGTTGACAAAGACGGAGTTTCGGCCGAAATGGTGCAGCGTGAAATTGAAGTAGGCAAGGAGCAAGCACGTGCGGAAGGCAAACCTGAAGCCATGCTTGAAAAAATTGCCGCGGGTAAACTAAACAAATTCTACAAAGACAACACCTTGTTGAACCAAGACTTTGTAAAAGACAGTAGCAAAACCATTGCCCAAATACTGAACGAAGTAAATAGTGGCCTCACCGTCACCGCCTTCAAGCGCATTTCGATTGGTGCATAAAACCAATTTTTAGTTCAAACAAAAGGCGTCCAATCGGATGCCTTTTTTGTTTCTTTCAGGTTATGACATCGCTTTTTTCATTCACTTTTATCGCCAGTTTTTTAGGTACGGTGCCCCCAAGTCCGAGCAACTTGGCAGTGATGCACACGGTGTTGAATCGAAACACACGCGCGGGACTTTGGCTTGCTTTGGGGGCTTCTTTACCAGAACTGCCTCATTGTTTTTTGGCGTTGATGGCCATACGCTTTATATCGACATTTCGTAGCATCGAATTTGCTTTCCATATTTTGACAGCATTTATTCTGTGTGCGATGGGCGTTTATATCTTTTTTGCCCAATTGAATAAAAAAATTGAAATTGACGATAACCGTTCATTGGGTCAATACAAGTTGCATCCTTTTTGGAAAGGGGTTTTGATTGGCATTTTCAATCCAATGATTTTTGCCTTTTGGCTTGTGACTGCCGGCATAGCGGTCAATTCTAAGTGGTTGAATGTGCATGATGTTTCGCATCAAATGTGTTTTGTGGCGGGTGCTGCAGCCGGTGCCTTTGCTTTGCTAGCATTGGTGGCATTTTTCACTCGTCAAATCAAGAAAAAATTGACTCCCGACATGGTGCGTTATTTTAACTATGGCATAGGGATTACTTTTCTTTTGCTTGGTCTTCTACAAGTGCTAAAGTTTTATTTTTATCGTTGAATCGTGTACTCACTTAAAACTGACTTCCAACTCAACTAGCTTTCGGACGGGTATTTCTTATATTTGAATTTTGAAATGCTACGTTATATTTTAAACCGACTTTTTTACGGAACCCTAGTTATTTTTGGGGTATTGGTTGTCGTGTTTTTTATTTTCCATGCACTTCCGGGCGACCCCGTAGCCATGATGGCTGGTCAGCGTACCGATGTTTCCACTCGCGAAGCAATCGCAAAAGATTTGGGGTTGGACAAGCCTATACCAGCACAATTTCTTTTGTATTTCAACGATTTGCTTCCGCTTTCTATTCATCAGAACACCACCGAAAACCAAGAAAAATATGGTTATACTGTTTTGACTTCAGTAGAACAATATGCCTTGGTTTCCAAATTTCCCTATATGCGACGTTCGTTTCAAAACCACCGACTTGTATCTGATATTATCATGGAACATGTTTCGGGTACTTTTTGGCTAGCTTTTGCGGCCATGTTATTCGCAACCGTTTTGGGTATCACATTTGGTGTAATAGCCTCATTGAAACAAAACACTTTTGCAGATCATTTTCTTGTCAGCACGTCGATATTGGGTATTTCGGCTCCGTCTTTTGTGGTAGCAATTCTTATGGCTGTATTATTTGGTTTTTATTGGGCCGATTATACTGGGCTGAATCTCACAGGCCAGCTTTGGGTAATGGATCCCATTTATGGCAAACATCTGGAGCTTCGCAACATTATTTTGCCGGCTTTGACTTTGGGTATTCGACCTCTTTCTATTATCGTGCAGCTCACGCGCAGTTCCATGCTCGATGTGTTGTCGCAGGACTACATTCGAACAGCCAAAGCAAAAGGGCTATCTACTTCTGTCATAATTTTCAAACATGCTTTGAAAAATGCCTTAAATCCGGTAATTACGGCTGTTTCAGGTTGGTTGGCCTCTTTGATGGCAGGTGCTTTTTTTGTAGAATTGATATTCAGTTGGAAGGGTTTGGGGCTTGTCAGTATAAAGGCCGTAGAAAATCTCGATTTTCCCTTGGTAATGGGTTGTACGTTGTTTATTGCCCTTGTTTTTATAGTGGTCAATATTTTGGTCGACATCTTGTATGCAGTAGTCGATCCTAGGGTTCGGTTGGGAGCATAAAACCATATTTAGTTGAATGGAAAACATTAAAAACGATATTTTATTGCGCACAGCCCGCGGTGAAAAAACCGAACGCAGTCCTGTGTGGGTCATGCGACAAGCAGGAAGGATTTTGCCTGAATATAGGGCAGTAAGAGAGAAAGCAAAAAATTTTGTCGAGTTTGTAAAATCGCCCGAAATGGCTGCGGAAGTTACAATACAGCCTGTCGATATTTTAGGGGTTGATGCCGCAATCATTTTTTCCGACATTTTGGTGATTCCTGAGGCAATGGGTCTTCCTTACGAAATGCAGGAAAAAAGGGGGCCTTGGTTTCCTCAAACCATTCGCATTGAAGACGATTTAAAAAAACTGCATGTGAGTTCAATGGCCGATTATGGCTATGTGATTGAAGCTATAAAACTCACCAAAAAAGAGCTAAATGACCGTGTGCCATTGATTGGGTTTGCTGGCGCTCCTTGGACCATTTTTGCCTACATGACCGAAGGGTCCGGTTCTAAAACTTTTTCTGTTGCCAGGTCTTTGTTGTACAACTCTCCCACATTTGCACACAAGCTATTGCAGCTAATAACAGATTCCACCATTGCCTATTTGAAAGACCAAATAGTTGCAGGTGCCAACATTGTGCAACTATTCGATTCTTGGGCAGGCATTCTCTCGCCGGCTCATTACCGCTTGTTTGCTTTGCCCTACATTCGTCAAATATGCGAGGCTGTTACTGAAGTGCCAGTGGTGGTATTTCCCAAAGGCGCTTTTTTTTCTTTGAAAGATTTTGATGGGTTTCCTTGTGAAGTGGTGGGTTTGGATTGGAACATGGATCCTGAATGGAGTCGCCAACAGGTGGGTAAAGAAAAAGTGTTGCAAGGCAACATGGATCCAGCCTTGCTGTATTCTTCTTTCGATAATATTAGACTTGAAACAAGAAAAATGCTTCATGCATTTGGGCCGCATCACATTGCCAATTTGGGACATGGTGTATACCCCGACATTGAAGCCGACAAGGTAAAATGTTTTATAGACACTGTAAAAGAATTTGGTATTTAAGGCTACTCACATTGGTTTTTATAAATTGTCTATTTGCCGCAATTTTTGTATAATTACTTTCGTTTTAAAACCTGGTGACTTCTATTGAGCTGCTTTATTCTTTGTGAACTTATTTAAAAATCATATTTTTTCTGCCAAAGTAATCGATAGCTACTATAGGCTCAAGAAACTTTACTTGTTGCGATTGCAAGATTTTTTGCATCGTAAAGACAACGAGAAAATACGCAAAAGTCGATACCTGAGCCGAGATTTAAGTTGGCTTCAGTTCAATCATAGGGTGTTTGCCCAATCACACAACCCACGTCGCAACATATTTGAAAGATTGAAGTTTGCTGCAATTGCCTTTTCCAATTTGGATGAGTTTTTCATGATTCGGGTGGGCAGTTTGTACAATTACATTGATTTTGGTAAAGAAAGAACCGACTATTGTGGACTCAAATTGTTGCCTTTCAAGAGAAAATTGTTTTCCGATGCGCAATTTTTTCTGAACGAGTATTACAATTATTTCAACACCGAACTGATGCCGAAATTTGAAGAGAATGGCTTCAAAATTGTGTCGCGAGATAATTTGGAAGAGCATGAGCTGGAAGAGGTTTCCGCCTATTTCAAATCTACCATTTACCCAATGCTTACCCCTCTCACTGCCGACGGGAACAGCGCATTGCCATTGTTGTTGAATAAAACCCTTATTTTCGGTGTAGTTACTGAAACACTTGGAAAAAAGAAGGTCAGTTTTGTGCAAATACCTTCTAATTTGCCCCGATTTTACA
>DMUD01000258.1 GCA_003476475.1 Cytophagales bacterium
CGTTCTATTTCTTTCACAGCCGTTTACGGTTTGTGTCACGTAATAATCGATGGTACCTACAGTTGAGGTGTTCGGAGTGGGAGTAGAAATGCTTGTCGAAGACAAATTGTCGGCATACCATTTTAGAGCTGTACCTGTAGCCGTTAAAGCACTTGCTGTTACATCTTTACAATAGTTAATTGTCTGCACGGTAGGAGGCACCGGTGGACTCTTGAATGAAACAACGACTGTTTGGATGGATGATTTACATGTTCCAGAAGTGGCTTGGAGGTAATAAGAGCCACTGGTACTTACTATCGAACTCCCCAATAAAGTAGTGGCAAGGGCATCGTTGTAATATTTCATGGTACCTGCCGAAAGATTGGAGTAAGTAGTGGCCAAATCGATAGAGCCTCCACATTGTGAAGGTGGGCTAGTAATGGTGAAAGTTGGTTTGGCCGTGACGGTCACAGCAAGGGCGCTACTTGCTGTGGAAGAACAGGAACCGTTTTTGGCGACAAGTGTGTAAGAACCACCGTCTGCAATTACAGCGTTCAGTTTTGAATAAGAGGCGGTGTTCCCTGAAAGAATTGTAGTGCCTAATTTCCATTCCCAAGTGGTCACCAAGTCGGTGGTATTGCCCTTGTTGGCTGTGAGTGAAATATTGTCGGATTCGCAATAAGTTGAAGTGCCAGAGATACTTGGTTTTGAAGGAGTGGTGGTAATAGAAACAGCGAATGTTTGTTCGACGTAGCATGTTGCTGTATTCATGTCGCTTGAAAGGCCAGCCAACCGAAGCCTGTAATTTCCATTTTGAGTTAGGTTGCTCAATGTTACTTTGTTGCCACTTACAGTTCCGTTGTTTCCGGTCCCTGTGTAGGCAGTATAGCCACTGCCTCCGTCGAAATACCATTGGTAAGCAAGTCCATTAGTTAGGGTGTTGGTTTCAATTTTCCCTGTAGTTGGAGAGCAGCCCGTCAATGTTGAATTGGTGGCATTCAGGCTGATGACATCAGTAGGTTTGGTACAAACGGGAGCACATGAAGGGTCTTTCAATACTTTCACGCTATCGTTCAAAACGCACTGTGTGTTGGTGGTATTAGTAGCGGTTACAGTGTACATTACATCGTTTGTTGAAGAAACATTCACGTTTCCCGTGCTTTTGGAAGCTGTATTTGTTTGATTGTTAATAGTAGGATTCCAAGTGAAATTGTAGGCATTGGGCGGTGTAAATGGGCAAGTAACAGTGTAGGTTCCAACAGTGTAAGGTTGGTCGCCTTTTGCTGAACCAGCAGGTACGTCGTATGTTTTTACCAGTTTATTGGCATCATCATAAATATTCACTTTATAAGAATAGATTTGAGACGCACCAGGGGTATTCGTGACGGCCATATTTATGGTCATACTTTCATCAGAAGCTAAGTAATAGTATCCCTCGAATACTTGTGCGTCGGAATATTGGTCATATGTACTTGGTTTTGGATAAAAATTTGTCCATTTTTCAAGGGAGCTTGCACCAGTCGAAGTGGAGATGCCTATATTCATCCAGTTTTCCCATTGGAAATAAACAGGTGCGAAAGCTTCTACCTTCCATCTGCATGGCGAAGGCAATTTAATGATATCGGCTTGCAAATTGGCTTTACAAGCAGCAGTAGAAGTTATTTTTGCTTTTACGTATTCGTTTATCAGTGTAGTAAAACCCACAATCACGTTGGTGTATGCTTTGCAAGTGCCATTGGACAAGTCTTCTATTATGATGTTGTATGCACCATCGCGCACATTTTTAATGGAAGCTGTAGAGCCAGAAGCATTGAATGAACCAGAGAAATTGCCAGTAGGGGTCGTCCCCTTATAGCTCACTTTGTAGTTCGCTGGCGGGTTGGTGATTGTGAGGTTTATTTGCCCTTTGGCCATCCCTTTGCAAGGGGTATTTACCGAAGTAGCGCTGACTAAAGTGGAGCAAGAAGAACATTGATTGACTTTTATTTGTACTCCTAAAATATTTCTGCTGTCCAAGCAATCACTGGTAGAAGAGTTGGTATTCACTTGGTAACAACCGTCGCTATTACATATCTCGGCAGTATATACGAATGTGCCAGTACTTGTAGGGGTAATAGTAACCGATTGTGTATTTGCAATTTGATTGGCAGGTGATACTGAACCTTTGTACCATTTGAAAGTAGTGGCAGTTCCACCACCGCCATCTACTACCAAATTGAGCGTAACAGAATTACCTAAACAAAAATTGTTTGATCCATTTAAAATCTCAAAGTGACCGTAAGGAATGGTTTTGCCAGAGCATTTTAGTGAACCAATTGGAGAACCCTCAACAGTTTGGGGATATTCAGCTGGAAGAGACAATATGATTTGGTCTATAACAGGTCCCAACTGTTTAAATGGTATAGTTCCCGTTGTTGAGCCTGCGATTTTTTCAAATGCTTTTTGAACATTTGGAATTACTTTAGTAGCAAAATTGATTTCAGGATAAATCTTATTGATAATGGTGAGATAGTTAGTAATATCTGACCATTTGATGGCTACATTGTAATAACTATCAAAAGTGCTTCCTGTCGGATATTGGCAATAATTTTTCATGTCTTCCAAAACGGAAGTCCATTTAGCGAGGTCTTCCCCATAAGCAGCCGTTGTAGCTGGTAGCCCTGCCCAACATGCGTTATTGTCCTGAGTTCTATTGAAAAAATTTGATGCATTTGCAAATAAATTTATTCCTCCATTAAAACCCGAGGCTGAAGACTTTTCGTAGGCCAACGGATCTTTTGTACAGTCTATGCTTTCATATAGTTTCCAACCTTTGATATAGTTGTATACATATGGTGTATAAACGTCGAAGTATGACTTTACCAATGAACTAGTTTCCATGTTGTCTCTTCCTTCCATAAAAGCTTTATAGGAATTGATGGGAAATCTTCCGTATGGGTAGTTTTGGTTTAGTTGCGCATAGGCTGTACCTGGTCCTTCAATTTGGTAACAGCCAGTGTGATACATTAAAGTGGTGGCTTTTGCTTGGTTGGCCGAAATTTTGTAAGGTGCATCCCATACGTTGTCATCAAC
The DNA here is from genome assembly GCA_003476475.1 of Cytophagales bacterium. GTDB lineage: Bacteria > Bacteroidota > Bacteroidia > Cytophagales > UBA9547 > UBA9547. The sequence continues at coordinate 3,052 of DMUD01000258.1, forward strand.
GCAACCTAGTTCTGATTCTTGCACCATGGTGGCCATCCAATAGCCAATTTTGGGATAGTTTACTCTTTTAATAATGTTGCGGTGATAATTCCAAGCATGTGCGATAGCAATGGCCCATGTCGGACGATTGGATGGAATAAAGGCTGGACGTTTTTCTGTGCCATTTCTTAAAATGGTGCCTTGGCCTAGCCAAATTCCTGTTGCCTTACTTGGATCAGTAGGCGTTTCGGTCTTTATAAACGTAAGCGTGTCGAAATTGCTCTTTTTGGGTAAAGAAGGGCAATTGTTTTGCGCTTCAACAGAAATTGATGTAATGGACAGTATAGCGAATAGTCTTACAAGAAGTTTAAGGCTTATTGGTTTTTTCATCACAGATAAACATGGGTATAATTTTAATTTGATTAGTTAGACTTTAACAAATTGTAAAGTTAGGTGATATTATTGTACAATTTCATTGGTTTTTGTTTAATACGACACCAATAGAAAAGGTGAACCTTGTTATTCCTCATAGGCCCAGGTTACGCCGGTTTTCATGTCTTTTATCACCAATTTTTGTTCTTTGAACCAAGTGCGTATTTGGTCAACTTTATTGTATTGCTTGTCGGCTTTGTATTCTTTGTAAAGTTCTAGTAATGATTCGGTTAGGGCTACTTTGTCAGAAGGGTTTTCATCTACCAATCCTAAAATATCTTCCACAAATAAGCGATAGGTTTCCTTCATTCTATTGAATGTTTTTTCATCCAATTCTCCTATAAGGCTGGTGTTCAGTTGATAAGCATTTATTTTTTTTAGCAGGTTGAATAAATGCGAAATCGTAACAGCCGTGTTAAAGTCATCGTTCATGCCACTGTAACAGCCATCACAAGCTTCTTTTATGTTTTTAATGGCTTCCGTGTTTGTTGCGGTCTTGGAAATGTATGAAAGTTGTTTCAGTATTCTGAGGCCGTTCATAATACGATTGTATGCTTTTCCCGCTGCTTTCAGGGCTTCGTTAGAAAAATCGACAGTGCTACGGTATTGTGCTTGAAGAATAAAGAAACGCACCGTCATGGGCGAGTAGGCTTTTTCAAGTACTTCGTGTTTTCCAGAAAATATTTCTTTGAGCGTAATGAAGTTGCCCAACGATTTGCCCATTTTTTGGCCATTGACTGTGACCATGTTGTTGTGTAGCCAATATTTTGCCAAGTCGTGCCCATAGCCCGCTTTATTTTGGGCTATTTCGCCTTCGTGGTGCGGAAACATAAGATCCATCCCGCCGCCGTGTATATCGAAATAATCACCCAAGTATTTACGGCTCATGGCCGAACATTCGATGTGCCATCCGGGGAAACCCTCGCCCCAAGGCGATGTCCAGCGCATAATGTGTTCGGGCGATGCTTTTTTCCAAAGGGCAAAGTCTAAGGAGCCATGTTTTTCATCTTGTCCGTCGAGTTTGCGTGAATTTGAAATCATTTCATCCAAAATTCGGCCCGACAGTTTTCCATAGTCTCCCGATTGGCCATATTTTTCTACATTAAAATATACGGAACCATTACTCTCATAGGCAAATCCATTATCTATGATTTTTTTTATAAGCTCTTGTTGTTCAATAATATGGCCTGTGGCAAGTGGTTCTATACTTGGGGAAAGTACATTCAGCAAGTGCATGTCTTCGCGATAACTGTTCAGGTAGTTTTGGGCCACCTCCATGGGTCAAAGCCGTTCCAGCCTAGCCCTTTTTTCTATTTTATCTTCGCCTACGTCAGCATCGTTTTCTAAATGACCTACGTCGGTCACATTTCGAACATACCGCACTTTGTAGCCCAAGTGCTTCAAGTAACGAAAAATCACATCAAACGTTACGGCTGCCCTCCCATGTCCCAAATGGCCATGGCCGTACACGGTAGGCCCGCACACATACATGCCTACAAATGGCGGATTGACTGGTTCGAATTTTTCTTTTTTACGACTTAATGTATTGTATACTTGCAATTCCATAGAAGACAAAAATAGAGCGCAAAAGTCAATTATTTGTTAGTAATTAACAGCAAATCAGAAAATGAATTGAAAAAAAGGTAAAACTTTTAACTTTGGATACCCATCCTAATACGTTAAACTTAGTACTCGGAACTGTAAACTTGGAAACATAAATTTTATTTCTTGAAATACTACATTATAGCAGGTGAGAAGTCGGGCGATTTGCACGGGTCTAATTTAGTCAAATCGATTAAGCAGGAAGACGTTGAGGTAAATTTGCGTGGTATTGGTGGGGAATTGATGCAAAAAGAAGGAGTGGAGCTTTTTTTACACTTTCATAAAGTTAATTTTTTTGGTTTTTTTGATGTGTTTCGGAATTTTTACTCGCTTTACAAAATTTTCAAAGCTACAGAAAAAGACATTCTGAAGTTTAAACCAGATGTGTTAATTCTCATCGATTTTGCAGGTTTCAATCTGCGAATGGCCAATTTTGCCAAAAAACATGGTATAAAAGTATTTTACTACATTTCCCCAAAAATTTGGGCATGGAATGTTGGGCGCGCGCACAAAATAAAGCACTTGGTTGATAAGATGTTTGTCATTTTGCCTTTTGAAGTTCCTTTCTACAAACAGTTTGGTTATCATGTAGAATATGTGGGCAATCCCATCATGGACGCTATTGCTACTTTTCTTCCAAATCCTAATTTTATTTCAGATAATTACCTGCATCAAAGACCTATAGTAGCATT
>DMUD01000245.1 GCA_003476475.1 Cytophagales bacterium
AAAATTACAATATCAAAATGTCTTTGTCGCCTCCTGCATATGTTCCAAAAGGGCCAGGCGTTACCGGGAAGTTTTCGTTGCCAAACACGATGCCGCCCGAATAAAAATTTCCTTCTTCGTCGTAGGTGGCAGTGTTGCCCCAATTGTCGGCCAGTGAGCCAGAGTAAGTGGAGAAAACAAGTTCGGGGTCGATAACCAATACTTTGCTGCTATCGTAGTTTTTTAAGTCGAATTTGACTTTGTTTTTTTTCAAGGAAAATTGACAGTCGATTTGTTTTTTACCGTTCTCGTGTATTTGGTAAGCAAAAGGAGGTTTTTCAAACACATTGCCCAGGCAGGTGGGCAGTATCAGGAAGTTGTCTTTGACACTCATTCTTTCTATGCCCTCGTACTGAAGCGAAATTTGGTTGGGGTTGTACCCGGGCTGCACTACGAAATCGTATTTCAACAAACCCTGATGAAAATAAAGTTTTAGGTCGATGCCGGGGTAAAGTTCTTGAAAATCAATTTCTTGAAATGCCATTGCGCCTTGCACCCATTTTTCGGGGTTTTTGTCTTTTAGGTATTGAAACCGTGTTTGCACCCTTTTTTTGCCCACTACTTGAAAATCGGGATTGGATTGTGGAAAATTGATTTTGATGACGTGCCCTTTTAGCTTGTTTTGGCTTGCCGAAACATGTGGGTTGGTGTGGCTGCCGGCAGGTAAGTTCGATTTTATTGGTTCATAACCAACGAGTTGGTACAGGATACTGTTTTGTGTGACCAAGATGTAGCCTTGTGGCATTTCGGCACGAAACAAAATGTCGGTAGTCCACTGGCCACGATTTTCTATAAAAACATGTTGTTGTGTTTTGGTTGGTTTTGCTTTGGGGGCATCGTGGGCATACACATATCCGGCAAATAGCAGTGACGAAAATATGTGGAATACAAGTTTCAGATTGTGAGACATTCGGTGTGTGCAAAGTTAAAACCTTTATTTGGGAAGGTGAACCCTAGTAACCCTACTAGCACGCAAAATATGAAACACTGCTGGGCAGCATGAGGGTGAAGAATTTTTTATTCTGTTTTTCGCCGAAAAAAAACGTAATTCGCAATCGCAAAGGGTTGTTAGCTCAGTTGGTTCAGAGCACTGCCTCGACAAGGCAGGGGTCACTGGTTCGAGCCCAGTACAGCCCACTTTTTTTGATGTGACAGAGAGTGAAATTCTTTTTCGATATAACAGTTCGCCACTTTCCCAACTAAAGCCAATATCTGGGCCTATTTTTTGTTAAAAAATTACCCTATGTAGCGTTGGGTTATGTCGCCAAAAGAATCTACCCTGCGGTCGCGCAAGAAAGGCCAGCGCACGCGCGTGTAGTCTATGAGCGAAAGGTCGCAAGCCACCACAGCCGTTTCTTCTTCGTTTTTGGAGGCCTTGTACAAGATTTTTCCCATCGGGTCGGAAACAAAACTTTGCCCCCAAAATTCCAAATCCCCTTCTATGCCAATACGGTTTACCGAAACCACAAACACGCCGTTTGCCACGCTGTGGCTGCGCTGTATGGTTTGCCAGGCCTCGTGTTGGTTGCTGCGCAAGGGTTCGGCTTCGGTGCTGTCCCAGCCTATGGCTGTAGGGTAAAAAAGGATTTCGGCACCTTGCAAGGCCGTAAGTCTGGCGGCTTCGGGGTACCATTGGTCCCAACAAATGAGGGTGCCCACTTTGGCATATTGGGTGTCGAAAGTTTTGTAGCCCAAATCGCCAGGTGTAAAGTAAAATTTTTCGTAGAAACCCGGGTCGTCGGGAATGTGCATTTTGCGGTACAGGCCTTTGGTGCTGCCGTCGGCATCTATCATCACAATGCTGTTGTGGTACAGGCCGTGGGCTCTTTTTTCGAATATTGGCAGCACAATGGCCGCACGGAGTTGTTTGGCCAGTTTTGAAAACGCTTCTGTGCTGGGTCCTGGAATGGTTTCGGCAAGGGCAAACTTGTCGTAGTCTTCGGTTTGGCAAAAATAATCGGAACGGTACAGTTCTTGCAGGCACACTATTTGCGCGCCTTTTTGGATGGTGGCTTGTGCCAAATCCAACATTTTTTCAAGATTTTTCTTCTCGTCGTGTTCGCTGTGGGTTTGTACCAAGCCTACATTTACGATACGTTCTGTGTACATAAGTTCAGGATTTTGCCTTTGCAAAAATAGAGACAGTTTGTGGTTTTGTGGTTCTTGGGCGGTGGTTTGGAAGCGGTATTTTTCAATCCTTTCAAATTATTTGGTATGTTTAATACAAATTTGCACCACCGAAAGCCACAAAATTGGGTTGAAACCATATCGATAACGCTACTTATTTTCCCGTATGATCATAGCCCTGCATGGCAAGCCTTTCAAAAACGATTCTATTTTTTTCATCAAGAAAATAATAGACGACCTGCTGTTGGAAAAAATAGACCTGCTCGTATATGAGCCTTTTTTCAAGCATTTGAAAAAACACGGTTTGTTGCAAGAAGCAAAAACCTATCTTACGGCCGAAGAGCTAGCCAAGGCAAGTTACATTTTCAGCATAGGCGGCGATGGCACTTTTTTGGATGCGGTAACTTTTTCGGCACATCGTCAAATCCCCATTTTGGGCATAAATGTGGGCAGGCTAGGGTTTCTTTCCACGGTCAACGAAAACAATTATACCGATTTGATTCAGGCCATTTTGCAAGAAAAATTCAGGGTTGAAGAAAGAAGTTTGCTTAGATTGGAATCCGATTCGGGCAAGTTTGGCCATCAGAATTTTGCCTTGAACGAGTTTGCCATTACCAAGTGCGATTCGGCTTCTATGATTATTGTGCATACCTATTTGGACGGCGAATTTCTGAATTCCTATTGGGCCGACGGGCTCATAGTGGCTACGCCCACCGGTTCTACGGCCTATTCTTTAAGTTGTGGCGGGCCAGTGGTAATGCCGCTCACCCAAAATTTTATTATCACGCCGGTAAGTCCGCACAACCTGAACGTGAGGCCTTTGATAGTGCCCGATACTTCGGTATTGTCTTTTGAAATTGAAGGCAGAAGCAAGAGTTTTTTGGTCTCGCTCGACTCCCGAACGGAAACCGTAAAGGCAGGCGTAAGGCTTACCGTAAGAAAAGAAGATTTTAACGTGCGGTTGATAAAATTTCCTAATGACAGTTTTTTGAATACCCTGAGGCGAAAATTGAATTGGGGATTGGACGTCAGGAATTATTAGGAATAAGCTGTTGTGCGATTGGAATTAGGGAT
>DMUD01000174.1 GCA_003476475.1 Cytophagales bacterium
CTCTTCCGATCTACCGCCCTGGTTAGCGCCACACTAAAACATACAAGAAGACGCACTTAACAATTACGTAATAATAATTTCACAATTAGGACAAGTACCAACGTTAATTTTGCAAAAATTTAATTTTGAAATCACAATTTCATAACCTTGTAGTCTTTTTGATTGGTGTTTCGTTTTACACACATGCCAACGCATCCGACAGCCTAAAAACAGACAAGCCTGTTTTTCAATATAAAAATGGGCTAGGCGTGGTGGCCCCCGACAGTTTATTTTCCATCAATTTCCGGTTCAGGGTACAAACACGGGCTGCCTACACCAGCAATAGCACCGAAGACCTGAGCGCTTCGCAAATAGAGGCCCGCGTGCGCAGGCTCAGGTTGCGATTCGAAGGCTTTATCTTAAATCCAAAACTGAACTATTACATCCAATTGTCCGTATCGCGTGGCGACATGGATTGGGAGGTGCGCGACAACGCCCTAAACAACTCCAGCCCCAACATTGTGCGGGACGCCGTCATTACCTACAAAGCCAATAAAAAACTAAACTTGCTTTTTGGCCAAACCAAATTGCCCGGCAACAGACAACGAGTTGTATCCTCCGGCGAGCAACAGTTTGCCGAAAGATCCATCGTCAACGCCACATTCAATATAGACCGCGATTTCGGTTTACAGGCTCGCTATTTCGACCATTTTGGAAATTTTCATTACGCCCTAAAGGGAGCTATCACATCGGGAGAAGGCCGCAATTCAAATGCTTCAAACGGGGGGCTTGCCTATACCTCCCGCCTGGAACTGTTGCCATTGGGAAAGTTTACCAACAAAGGCGATGATTTTGAGGGGGATTTGGAGCGCGAGAAAACGCCCAAAATTTCACTTGCCGCCACCTACCATTACAACGACCAGGCCGTTCGCACCGCCGGCACACTTGGCAAAGACCTGTACAACACACGCAACCTGGGTTCGTTCATGGCCGATGTCTTGTTCAAATACCGTGGCTTTTGCCTTTATTCCGAATACATCACCCGCGAGACCCCAAACCCCGTCACCACCAGTGCCGCACTCACCCGACACGTATATGTCGGTAACGGTTTCCTTACCCAAATAAGCTATTGTTTCCCCAACAAATTCGAAATTGCAGGACGCTATGCACGCATCAATCCCACAAAATCCATCCAATCGCTCGATTTGCAAAAAGAAGAAACAGGCTTTGGCGTTAGCAAATACCTAAACAACCACCGCGTAAAAGTGCAAGCCAACGTATTCTACCTCCGAGACGAAAACCTTTCAAAGCCCGTAAGCACCACAAACGAGCGCTGGAGCGCTATTTTTCAAATAGAATTAGGAATTTGATGGGTTGAATATTGAAAATAGCCCAGTGGCCGTTCTGAATCTCAGCAAACGGCCACTGCCAATTCTTCCCATATTTTTAATACGGCTACACCTACCGTCCCGCAGTCGCTCGGCTGGTTATGTATAAAGCGGCAAGATGCCTTAAAGATAAGCGTCACTCGGCTGGAGCCGAGCGACTGCGGAAGAAACATCAGTACTCTGGTTCAGGTGTAAGCGTGTACGGGTCATATTAGACATTGCTAAATTCACGTCATCTACCAGCCAAAACAAATAAAATCGCTTAGCTTAATTTCTAATGACTTTTTTGGGGTATTTCAAACTGGAAAATCCTCGCTCGAAATTTTTACTCATTATGATTTAGGGTATAAGTTGTCTGTTTTTTGATTTTAATAGTCCTCTTTTTACCTTTGAGCACTATCAAAATACTATGAAAAGACATTTCACCTCATTTTTCATTTTCTGTTTTTCATTTTCCTACGCTCAAAACAAAAATGGTCTATTGCCCAAAGACACAGCGGCTTACCGATTAGAAAAGGAAATATACAGTCGCGCTTTGAAATACAACGATTTCCAAGTAGCTAAAAATTCGGTGTATAAAATGATAGCCCTGAACCCGACAGATAAAAGCCTGAAAGATTCCCTTCTAACGCTCTATTTCAATACCAGTATGTACGGCCAATGCATACTGCTAAGTCGCGAGATTTTGAACGAAAACCAATCCAGATTAGAAATATTGGAACTAAAAGCGGCATCTGAACAAAGTATAGGCTTGATAAAAGATGCCTTGGAGAGCTACGAAAAGCTGTTTTTGCAAACCAAAAGTTTATACCACCAATATCAAGTGGCGGTATTACAATATCAGCTAAAACGCTACGGCGAATGCAATGCCAATGTGGAGCAAATTTTGAAAAACGAAAAGTCGGCATCTGAAAAAGTATCGATTACGTTGAATCAGAAAGAGTCTCAAGAAGTATTGCTGAAGGCTGCTGCATTCAATATTAGAGGGGTAATGTTTTTGGAGAGTAATCGTGAAGAAGAAGCCAAGTTCAATTTTGAAGAGGCTTTGAAATGGCAACCCGACTTTACACTAGCAAAAAACAACTTGGCTTTCGTTTCTAAAAAAGACAAAACCACCACTTCGGCTCCCAGTAAACCCCAAAAAAAATAAATTTCAGGCTTTTTTAAAGTTATTTTTAAAAAGCCCAAACCAACATGTTCGGCAAGTCTGTATTTCAAGTAGAAGACAATGAGACCATTATCGAAAAAGCACTTCGTTGGGCCAATCGTCAGCTAAACTTCTGCTTTTTGAATGGTAACCACATACCGTACAACCGTGGTTCGTTTCCTATTGTATTGGCTGTTGGCAATACATTACCTAGCGAAATTAACAGCAAAAATACCCTCGCTTCGCTCTTCGGAAATCGTAACTGGAAATTTGGTTTTTTGTCGTACGATACATTTTCAGGAAAAAATGATTGGTTCTCGAAAGGTCATTTTTTCAATCCCCATACGATACTTCATTTTGGTCATGCAAAGGTTGAAATAGAGTCAGAATTGGAACCTGAAGTTATTTGGCAGCAGATACAGGAAGAAAATATCGAATCGTTTAAAAGTCCAAAACTGAAGACGAAATACAACATAGAAAAAAATAAATATGTAGAGACCATCAAAAAACTTCAGCAGCATTTGCAACGTGGCGATATTTACCAAATAAACTATTGCCTTCAATTTGCTGCTTCAAATACAGAAATAGACCCCATAGCGCTGTATTTGAAATTGAATACTGAATCTCCTATGCCTTTTTCGGGACTTATGAAGATGGAAAATCGATTTGTGATTTGCGCTTCGCCCGAAAGGTATCTTA
>DMUD01000068.1:0-656 GCA_003476475.1 Cytophagales bacterium
GTGTGAATACGCTGGTTTTTGGCGGTATATTCTGAAATTACCTGCTCTTTTTTCTCCAACTTTTGTTCATTAGTCAAATTGGGTTCATTTTCGGTTAGGGCAAGGTCGGTAGACAAGTCGGGCATGATGAAAAAGTGGGGGTCTTCACCTTCTTTTGTAATCAAATCAATACCCTTATCGGTCAGTTCTATGCTGTTGTGTTTTTCGTCGATGGTGAAATAAAGAGGCTCATCGGCTTTAGGCATTTCTTTATTATTTTCTTGCATGTAGAAGTTTTCCGTCTTCTGCAATATCAACTTGATGCCAGACTCGCTCAGAAATTTAATGAGCACTTTGCTTTTGGGCAAGCCACGGTAAGCCCTAAAAAGTGCTAACGCTGCCTCTTTATCTTCAGGCTTTTCTGTCAAAGTTTTTTTGGCTTGGTTCAAAAAATCGGCAACCAACTTTTTTTGAGCCTCGACCAACTTAAGAACCCTCGGTTTCAACTCGTAAAACTCATGTTCATCTCCTCTTTGCACAGGGCCTGCAATAATCAAGGGCGTGCGGGCATCGTCTATCAACACCGAATCGACTTCGTCGACCATAGCATAGTGATGCTTGCGCTGTACCAGTTCAGCAGTGTCGCGCGCCATATTGTCGCGCAGGTAATCAAAACC
>DMUD01000068.1:997-2919 GCA_003476475.1 Cytophagales bacterium
CGCAGGTAATCAAAACCAAACTCGTTGTTAGTACCATAGGTTATATCGGCCAAATAAGCATTCTTACGCTCTTCAGTGTTGGGTTCGTGCTTGTCTATACAATCGACCAAAAGACCATGAAATTCAAAAAGTGGCCCCATCCATTCGCTGTCGCGTTTGGCCAAGTAATCATTCACCGTAACCACATGCACCCCACGACCGGCCAATGCATTTAAAAAGGCTGGCAAGGTGGCTACCAATGTTTTACCTTCGCCTGTGGCCATTTCCGAAATTTTTCCTTGGTGCAACACAATGCCGCCAAGCAGCTGCACATCGTAATGCACCATATCCCAGGTGACTTCGGTGCCTGTGGCTGCCCATTTGTTGTGCCATATTGCCTTGTCACCTACTATTTCTACTCCCTTTCTTTTTGCAGCAACTTTTTTGTCATGTTCTGTTGCGCTCACCGTTATTTTTCCAAATTCTTTCCATCGACGGGCAGTCTCTTTTACCAAAGCAAAAGCAATGGGAAGTACTTCCATCAAGACCACTTCCAGTTGTTTGTTGCGTTCGGTCTCTAATTTATCTATCTCAATAAAAATCGCTTCTTTTTCAGCTACATCCACTGAAGATTCTTTCAAACGAAGCGAAAGTTCTGCCAAACGGGCATCTGTGCTATGCAATTTGGAATTGATGTTAGCTTTAATTTCAAAGGTCTTTTGTCTTAGGTCATTGTCGTCTATCGATTGAAGTTTTGCAAACTCCAACTTGATTTTGTCTAAAATAGGCAACAAGCCTTTTATGTCACGTTCCGACTTTGAACCGAAAAGTTTGGCTATACCCCCTGTAATGTATTTTAACATGCAGCTTTTCTTTATTAAGGATTGCAAATTTAAACCTATATTTCATTTTAGAGAGACAATTTTTGAGTCTAAATATATGTAAAATTTTTGCTAAAAAATCCCTCCGCTAGATTGAGCATTGCCACATTTTAACATGAATTTAATGTTATTCCTTACAATGCAGGTTAAATTTGTAACCTATTCCATCTTTTTATGAAATTCTTTGGCAAAAAACTGACTCTTAATGATGGTCGTAATCTCATGAGTTATTTGGAAGAAACAATCGCCTATTTGAGCTTCCTTATTTTGCCTTGGTTAATTTTTATTTACCTCATTTTTAGGTATATATTATAAAAAATTATTTCACTCATCTAGAATTCCTTAAAATAAAATCGGTTTCGCAATTTTTATTTCATTCACTTTATCTGTTGTCTTGATAGCAACAATCCCTCTTTTTTTACTGATGAAATAAAAAAAATGCAATTTGTTTTTTTATTCCAATTTTCAATGAATAACTTTGTATGTTAAGCATTGAGCAGGTTATTTCAAAAATTACCACCACTTTTCAACCGTTCCTAAATGGAAGACTACAATAAAATAATTGAATCGCTAAGCGTTCGGTACCTGAAATCAAAAAACATTAAAATTCTTAAACCACACACAATCGAGAATTTTTATGATGTTGAAAATTTGGTCATTTTATTGCACAAGGGTGAAATTTCATTTGGAAAAGAAAACGAACAAGTCTCTGAAGGAGATGTGCTGTTTATTCCAGCCGGAAAGTTGGTTACACTTACCTATGGAAGCGGAGCAGCTACTAAACTGAAAAACGAAGATTTTATCAACAACAAGGAAAAGTACATAGCCACAAACCGTAACCCACAATTGCTTGCCAACCAACCAAACGAGAGTTATACCTATTTAAGTTTGGAAGCCAAGGTATTCGATTCTGTTAATTTCTTCACCTCCCTGGACATTCCTCCTTTCATAGTACACAACAACGAAAAGCTACAACAGCTTATTGTTGATTTGACTACTGAAAACATGGGCAACAAAGTAGGCAAGGAAAGATTTATAAAACTGTATGCCGAAATGATTGTG
>DMUD01000131.1:0-1505 GCA_003476475.1 Cytophagales bacterium
ATAAAGTTTTGTTGAAAGGCGATGGCATGCCCACATATCATTTGGCCAATGTGGTCGATGATTATTTGATGGGTATCAGCCATGTGATTCGCGGTGAGGAGTGGTTGCCGAGTGCGCCGTTGCACGTGATGTTATACCGTTATTTGGGTTGGGAAGAGGTGATGCCACAGTTTGCGCATTTGCCTTTGTTGTTGAAGCCTGAAGGCAATGGAAAGTTGAGCAAGCGCGATGGCGATCGCCTAGGATTCCCTGTGTTTCCATTACAATGGACGGATCCAAAAACCCAGGAGGTGAGCAGCGGATACCGCGAAGGTGGATATTACCCCGAAGCCGTGGCCAATATGTTGGCACTGTTGGGGTGGCACCCTAGTGGAAACCAAGAGTTGTTCTCGATGGAAGAACTGATTGCTGAGTTCAGTTTGGAGCGTGTAAGCAAGAGCGGTGCAAAGTTTGATGTCCAGAAAGCCCTTTGGTTCAACCAACAATATTTGCAGCGCAAGCCGTTGCATGAACAGTATGAATTGTTGAAGCCTCAGGTCGAAGCAAAAGGCTATGATGCCAGTCAGGAATATGTGGAACAAGTCATCGCGCTGATGCGCGAAAAGGTTCAGTTTGCCAAGGAAGTGGTTGAGGAAGGATACTATTTCTTTGAAGTGCCTAAGTCATACGACGAAGAGGTGATTCGCAAGAAGTGGAAGGCCGAGACCGGAAACCACATGGTGGGATTGGCCGATGCATTTGCGGCGTTGGCAGATAATGCTGTGGCTGAGGACTTTGAAATGGCTTTTAAATCATACTGTGAAATAGCCGGTGTAAAAACAGGAGAGTTGTTGCAACCCTTGCGTGTAGCGGTGAGTGGTGCCCCAATGGGACCTCCAATTTGGGAGATGATTGCCTTGATTGGTCGCGACTTTATCTTACCTCGTTTGCACACTGCCGCTGATAAAATTACCGTAGCGGGCGCCTGATGGCGTTTTTGCGTTTTCATTTGGCGATGTAAATCCCTATTTTCGCTTTTTAATCCATTTAAAACAACTAGTTAACTCAATAATGAATTCTTTTGCTCGTTTAAATCGCATCATGGGCTGGGTGATGTTTATCGTCGCTTTGGTCGTGTACACCCTCACTTTGGAACAGAGTGTCAGTCTATGGGACTGTGGTGAATTCGCCAGTGCCGCCTACAAGTTGCAAGTGGTTCACCCTCCAGGGGCGCCTTTGTTTTTGATGATTGGTCGATTGTTCTCATTGATGGCGTCATCGCCAGAAATGGTAGGCTTTTGGATCAATATGTTGAGTGCTGTTGCCAGTGCTGGAACGGTGATGTTCACCTTCTGGATTACCACCTATTTTGCTGAGCGCATGGTGGATGATGCCAATGAAAACAAGACTTTATTGGTGTTGGGAGCTGGTGCTGTAGCGGCTTTAACCAATACATTTATTGATAGTTTTTGGTTTAGCGCCGTTGAATCAGAGGTATACGCGTTGAGCTCGTTCTTTACGGCTTT
>DMUD01000131.1:1905-23013 GCA_003476475.1 Cytophagales bacterium
GCCTTCATGATCGGTTTGGCTCTAGGAACGCACATGCTGAACTTGTTGGTGATTCCAACGGTTTGTTTGGCATATTACTTCAGAAAATATCCAGTTACCCGCAACGGCATCATTTTGGCGTTGGGTGCATCGGGTTTGGCGTTGGCCTTCGTGATGAAGATTGTTTACCCCGGTATTCCCTGGTTGTTGGCAACCATGGATCGCATGTTTGTGAATGATTTCGGACAGGGTTTCTACAGTGGTTCTATCGCCGCGGTTGCTTTGATCATTGGTTTGGCTGTTTACTTGTTGTACTACACGCACAAAACTGGCAAGCGCAACTGGAACGTAATTATCATGGCGGCATCGTTTGTGGTATTGGGCTATTCTTCCTACGCGATGGTGATTATCCGTTCTATGGCTAACCCAGCCATCGACATGAACAATCCGGAAGATCCTTACAAGTTTTATGGATACATTACCCGTGAGCAATATGGCGACCGTCCATTGATGTACGGACCTTACTTCAACGCACCTGAGAGTGGTTACAAGGTGATTGGCAAGAAGCGTTTCAAGGGCAAAGACCAATATGAAGAGGGCGGTGACAATTTCGATTATACCTACCCTGATGAGTACATGACATTGTTCCCTCGTATGGGTAAAAGTAACAAGCCCAATGATGCCCGTGGTTTCCGCGATTATGGTGGAATGACCGACGTTCAAAATCGCATCGACGAATTGCAGGGAATGGGACAGCAGCGTGCGTTGACCGAAGAGGAACAGCAGGAGTTGCAATATTTGAATTATCAGAAGCCATCGTTTGGAAACAATCTGAGCTATTTCTTTGGCTACCAATTGAGATATATGTACTTGCGCTATTTCATGTGGAATTTCGTGGGTCGTTTCAATGACCAACAGGCTGTGATGGGTAACACCCGTTTCGACGGTAACTGGTACAGTGGTATTCCATTTGTGGATCGCTTTGTGATTGGTCCGAGCGAGGGCATGCCCGACTATTATAAAAACCAAAAGGCGAAGAATCCTTATTACTTCCTGCCTTTGTTGTTGGGTATTTTGGGATTGTTGATGCACGTGAAGAAGCAGAAATATGATTTCTGGTTGGTGATGACTTTGTTCCTCTTTACGGGGGTTTTGATCAACGTGTACATGAACCAGCCTCCTTACGAGCCTCGTGAGCGTGACTATGCTTTGGTGGGTTCGTTCCAGACTTTCTGTATTTGGGTTGGTTTGGGTGTGTTGGCTTTGGCCGAAATGCTACAGCGCAAGTTTGGCAAAAAGAGTGCGATGATTGCTACATTGGCATCGGTGTTGTTGGTGCCTGTAAATATGGGATATCGCAACTGGGATGACCATGACCGCAGTGGCAGAACCATTGGTATTGACATGGCGAAGAACTTCTTGGAGAGCCTTGAGCCCAACGCTGTGTTGTTTTGTAATGGTGACAACGATACGTATCCTTTGTGGTATGCACAAAACGTGGAGGGCATTCGTACGGATGTTCGTATCATCAACCAGAGTTTGTTGCCTACCGATTGGTATAGCAGTGTGTTGTTGGACAAAGTGTATGAGTCTGAGCCGTTGCCATTGAGTTTGACGAAAGAAGATTTGCAAACGGGTAGCTTTGAGGGGGGGATAGAAATTCAGTCTGAGGATGGCAGTATTTCTCGTTTGGACGATGCCATCAAGCAGGTATTGGCCGAGAATAAGAAAGGTGCGGATCGCAATTATTTCCGTGCCCGCAAGATTTGGTTCCCTGTGGATCGCAAATCGGTGATTGCTTCCGGGGTTGTAGGTGCAAAAGACACAGCGGAAGTGGTGGATCGCATTGAGTATAATTTGGGTGGGTCGTATATTTCAAAGGGCGATTTGTTGTTCATGGACTTGATTACCCAAAATGCGAAAACCGGTTGGAAACGTCCGATTTACTTTACCAGCGTGAGTGGATACGATTTCTTCGATGTGAATGATTACTTGCAGTTGGAAGGATTGGTTTACAAGTTTGTGCCGATCAAAGGGGGTTCTAGCAGCCGTCAGCCACAGCGCGTTGCCGATTATAAGATGTATAGCAACTTGGTGAAGAGCTACAAGTATTATGGCATGAAAGAGAAGAAAAACTTCTTCCTTGACGATAAAGCGGCTTATGTACCGGGCGATTTGCAGCAGATGGCGATGTTGTTGGCCAAGACCTATTTGAACAAGGTGAAAACCTATGAGCAATACCAAGCCCAAGTGGCGAAAGTTGGTACAGCGGGTGCGCCGGTGCCTGCAGGATTCCGTTCTGTGGAGGATTACTTGCTCCGTGAAAAGGATTCATTGTCTGTGTATCGCAATCGCGCCAAAGAGGTGTTGAACCATATTTTGGTAGAGATTCCTGAAACCGTTATGCCGATGCGCAAAGAATACAAAGTGGATTATGGTATTACTTTGTTGGAATTGGGCGATGAGGCGGCAGCGAAGAAGGTATTGGATATGGCGGTGAAAGACTGCGTTCAATATGGTACTTACTTTGTGAAGTGGGAAGAGCAAATGTTCGGTGCCCGCGAGGTGCAGATGAGTCGTGATATATTGAAGAGCATTGTGGATGAGTGTGATCGATTGGGTAAGAAGGATTGGGGGTACTGGTAGGAAGAATTAAATTAGAACTGATTCAATTTTTTACGAGTCGCGAATTTGATGCCGGCTATAGCCACAATTACGGCGATATTTCACTTTCTTATAGTTGGTAAACACGGGGCTATACAGCCCCGCGTTTACTTGATTCTAAATTTTGGCCACTTCTAATTTATCCAAATTCTCGAACTGAATGTTGTGCTCTACATCGAGTGTAACCAAAATGTGGCTGTCTTTCTTCACTTTTCCTGCCAAAATTTCCTTTGACAGAGCATTCAAAATTTTATTTTGTATAAGCCTTTTCAATGGTCTGGCACCATACTGAGGGTCGTAGCCTTCTTTGGCCAAGTACTCTATGACAATGTCATCGGCTTCGACCACTACCCCACCTTCCAATAAGCGATGTTGTATTTGCTTCCACTGAATGTCCACTATTTGACGTATCACGCTTGGCAATAATGGCTTAAACATCACTATGTCATCAATCCTATTCAAAAACTCAGGTCTGATTGTCTTTCTCAATAAGACAAAAACCTCTTCTTTGGTACGGTCTATGATGTCGAGCTGTTCGAATACATCTTTCTTCTCAAACCCAATGAAATTATCTTGTATTATCATTGCACCAGCGTTGCTAGTCATGATGATGATGGTGTTTTTGAAATTGGCAATACGGCCCTTGTTGTCAGTCAAACGGCCATCGTCCAATACCTGCAACAAAATGTTGAATGTGTCGGGGTGCGCTTTTTCAATCTCGTCGAGCAACACCACCGAATAGGGTTTTCTGCGCACGGCTTCCGTCAATTGACCACCTTCGTCGTAACCCACATAACCTGGAGGCGCACCAATCAAACGGCTTACTGCATGCTTTTCCTGATATTCGCTCATGTCGATGCGTACCATGGCATGCTCGTCGTTGAAAAGATAATCGGCAAGTGCTTTGGCAAGCTCGGTTTTCCCTACACCCGTAGTCCCCAAAAATATGAAAGAGCCAATAGGGCGTTTTGGGTCATGCAACCCAGCTCTACTTCTGCGCACAGCATCTGAAATGGCCTGTATGGCTTCTTCCTGACCTGCTACTCTTTTACCTAATTCAGCCTCCAGATTGAGCAGTTTTTCCCTGTCGCTTTGCAACATTTTGCTTACAGGGACACCCGTCCACTTGGCTACCACTTCGGCAATG
Organism: Cytophagales bacterium; assembly: GCA_003476475.1. Lineage (GTDB taxonomy): Bacteria > Bacteroidota > Bacteroidia > Cytophagales > UBA9547 > UBA9547. The sequence goes on from DMUD01000131.1 coordinate 5,696, forward strand.
TCTTCGGAAGTCACTTCTTCTTTCAACAACGGACTGCCATGTTCGCGCATATCATTTATCTGCGACTGCAATTCCAATAATTTTGCCTCGGTTTCTTTTATTTTTCCGTAACGCAGTTCGGCCACTTTGCCATAATCACCTTGACGCTCAGCTTGATCGGCTTCCAACTTGTACCTTTCAATCCTTTCTTTTTCATCCTGAATGGCATGAATGATGGTTTTTTCGCTCTGCCACTTGGCCTTCAAAGAGTTTCGTTTTTCTGTCAATTCCGAAATTTCTTTGGAAAGAGATTGTTCTTTTTCTTGGTCTTGTTCGCGTTTTATGGCTTCTCGCTCTATTTCCAATTGCATTATTTTTCGTTGCACCTCATCCAATTCTTCAGGCAAGGAATCAATTTCGATACGCAATTTAGAAGCTGCCTCGTCCATCAAATCAATGGCTTTGTCGGGCAAAAAGCGATCGCTTATGTAACGGCTCGAAAGTTCTACTGCCGAAATAATGGCTTCGTCTTTAATGCGTACGCCATGGTGCAACTCGTATTTTTCTTTAATGCCTCGTAGAATAGAAATGGCATCTTGCATGTCGGGTTCATCGACCATTACCGCCTGAAAACGGCGTTCCAGCGCTTTGTCTTTTTCTATGTACTTCTGATATTCTTTCAAGGTGGTGGCACCTATGGCATGCAATTCGCCACGAGCTAGTGCGGGTTTCAACAAATTGGCTGCATCCATAGCCGAATCGCCTCCTGCACCTGCCCCTATAAGCGTATGAATCTCGTCAATAAATAAAATAATTTCGCCATCGGAATCAGTTACCTCTTTGATAACCGATTTAAGCCTTTCTTCAAATTCACCTTTGTATTTAGCTCCGGCCACCAGCAAGCCCATATCGAGCGAAATAAGGATTTTTGTTTTCAAATTTTCAGGCACATCGCCGCTCACAATCCTTTGGGCAAGCCCTTCCACAATGGCTGTTTTACCCACACCAGGCTCCCCTAGCAACATGGGGTTGTTCTTGGTTCTGCGTGTCAATATTTGCAACACACGCCTTATTTCTTCATCACGACCTATTACTGGATCTATCTTGCCTGCTTTGGCCAATTCATTCAAATTTTTAGAATAACGCTCTAACGAACGGTATTTTCCCTCTGCATTTTGATCGGTTACTTTACTACCTCCGCGCAATTCCTTGATAGCCGATTTAAGGTCTTTTTCGTTGAAACCAGCGTCTTTCATCATTTGCGCTACCTTGTCGTTGGTAGCCAAAAGACCCAGAAAGAGGTGTTCCAACGAAACATACTCATCTTGAAAATCTTTCAGGTATTTGCTCGACTTTGCCAAAGCGGTATTGGCATCGTTGGATAGGTATGGACTGCCTCCCGAAATTTTGGGATATGCCGATATAAAATTATCAAGCACAGCTTCTACATTCTTGCGATTGATATTTAATTTTTTTGTAACGAATCCGCTCACATTTTCATCGGCAGCTATTACAGCTTTCAGCAAGTGCCCCGTTTCAATGGCTTGTTGGCCGTTGGCTGTCGCCAATTCCACTGCTTTCTGTATCGCTTCTTGCGCCTTAATGGTGTAGTTGTTTAGGTTCATGGTCTGAAATATTTATTACAATTTCGCTTTTGTAAGCCATCAAAGCAAATACCAAACCCTAGAAATAAGTCGGAAAAAATGACTTAGAAAACAACTAAAATGTAATTAACACATGACACAATGGCTCAATTCATAAAATTACATTCCTGTATATTGCCATTTTGCCATAAAAAAAGCCTCCTTTTCAGGAGGCTTTTTTTTAACAGGTTTCGTTGATTATTAATTGTTCGCAAATTCCTTGGGAGTAATGTTGTACTCAGGAAGACTTTTAAAATAATCGTAGGTAATTTTTAGTCCCTCGGCACGATCCACCTTCGGTTCCCAACCCAAGATGCTTTTAGCCCTAGTAATGTCGGGTTTGCGTTGCTTCGGATCGTCGGTTGGTAAAGGCTTGTAAATAACCTTCGTACCAGAACCTGTCAGTTTAATAATCTCTTCTGCAAATTCTTTGATAGTGATTTCGACAGGATTTCCGCAATTAACAGGCAAATGATAATCGCTGAATAGCAAACGATAAATACCATCAACCAAATCGGAAACATAGCAAAATGAGCGAGTTTGAGTACCGTCGCCAAATGCAGTAAGGTCTTCGCCACGAATGGCTTGGCCAATAAATGTAGGCAACACACGACCGTCGTTTAGTCGCATGCGAGGCCCATAGGTATTGAAAATGCGCACAATGCGAGTCTCCAAACCATGCACATTGTGATATGCCATCGTAATAGCTTCTTGAAATCTCTTGGCTTCGTCATAGCAACCTCTGGGACCAACAGGGTTTACATTGCCCCAATAATCTTCATTTTGAGGGTGCACCAATGGGTCGCCATATACTTCAGAAGTTGAAGCCACCAAAACTCGAGCTTTTTTAGCCCTAGCCAAACCCAACACATTGTGCGTTCCCAAGGAACTTACTTTTAACGTTTGTATTGGGATTTTCAAATAGTCGATAGGGCTGGCCGGCGAAGCAAAATGTAGAATGTAATCTAGCTCACCTGGCACATGAATATATTTACTTACGTCTTGATGGTAAAATTCGAAATCGGGCAATTTGAATAAATGCTCGATATTGCGCAATTCTCCAGTAATGAGGTTATCCATCCCAATTACGTAAAAACCTTCTTTGATAAACCTATCGCAAAGGTGAGAGCCCAAAAATCCTGCAGCTCCCGTTATAAGTACTCTTTTCTTTGACATTTTAATTCGTTTTTATTCCAATACAATGATAGTCATAACCCAGTTCTTTCATTTCAGCAATGTCATATACATTTCGCCCGTCGAAAATGACTTTGCTTTTCATCAGCTTGCCCATAACCACATAATTGGGCGAGCGGAACTCGGGCCATTCAGTCACTAACAACAAGGCATCGGCATCTATTAACGCCTCATATTCGTCTTTCGAATAGGTAATGCTGTTTCCAAGTGTTTTTTCAGCCTCGTGCATAGATACTGGGTCATAAGCTTTCACTTTGCCACCTGCCTTCAAAATGCTATCTATAATCACCAAAGAAGGTGCCTCACGCATATCATCGGTTTTGGGTTTGAAAGATAGACCCCACATGGCGAACGTTTTGCCCGAAAGGTCATGACCAAAATGCTTCACTACCTTGTCGAACAATACTTCTTTTTGGGCATCGTTCACCTCTTCCACAGCATTTAAAACGCGCATATCGTATCCATATTCTTTGGCTGTGCGTATTAAGGCTTTTACATCTTTGGGAAAACAAGAACCACCGTATCCTACCCCTGGATAAATAAACCTTGTGCCAATACGGGCATCAGACCCTATTCCTTTGCGTACCATGTTCACATCGGCTCCTACCAATTCGCAAAGATTTGCCACATCGTTCATGAAACTAATCTTGGTAGCTAGCATGGAGTTGGCGGCATATTTGGTCATTTCCGAAGAGCGAATATCCATGAATAACAAAGGATGCCCGTTCATCAAGAAAGGCTTATAAAGTTTTTTCATGATGTCTTCGGCTTTGCTGCTCTCAATACCTACTACTATACGGTCAGGTTTCAAGAAATCGTCGATAGCCGCACCTTCTTTAAGAAATTCAGGATTGGAAGCCACATCAAAGTCAAGAGCACAGTCGCGCTTGTCCAAGGCTTGTTTTACTTCCATTTTTACTTTTTCTGAAGTGCCTACAGGTACTGTGCTTTTGGTCACTACTACCAAATAGTTTTGCAAGTTTTCGCCTATTGCTTTGGCTACCGCTAACACGTATTTCAAATCGGCGCTGCCATCTTCGCCTGGTGGTGTACCTACCGCAATGAAAACCGCCTCGGCATCTTTGATACCCTCGGCCAAATTGGTAGTAAAATTCAAGCGTTTTTTCTCCACATTTCGAAGCACTAATTCTTCCAAACCTGGTTCGTAAATGGGCATGATACCCTTTTTAAGGTTTTCAATTTTATTGGTGTCTATGTCTATACAAGTGACATCAATACCAGTTTCTGCAAAACAGGTACCAGAAACAAGTCCTACATAGCCTGTACCAACAACTGCAATCTTCATTTTCTAAGTTTTAAATTTTAATAGGTGTCAAATATAAAAATTAAAATTTACCTCTTCACCACTCTTTTTTGGGAACGCAATTGAAAGCTATTGGTTTTATGGGTTTTATTTCATTCCATTTCCCAACTCGGAATAGTTTTTCGCAATAATTGAAAAATCGTCCATGGCTTTGTATTCTTTGGCATACAACATGTCCAAACGCCTTGAAGTTGCCAAATCTAGCAAATGAAGGTCTAATCCACTGGTAGTGCTTAGTACTCCTGTCTTGATTTTGGCTATCTCAAATGAAGTTTTATCGCTAAAACCTACCCATGTTTTATTTCCCAAAAGCACCGAAAAAATATTCCGAAACAAACCAAAAGTTTTTTTTATGAAAATAATTTGCAATGGATAGGTGATAAGTAGAAATAAGGCGACTAAAACATCCATCAATCTTTTACTTCGTATCGATTCAGGTTTGGAAATGGCCAGTTCTATATCAAAGGTATACAACTCGCCAATAGATTCTTTAGAGTTGCTTCCTATTATGTAGTTCGATTCGTCGGGCACAATCTTAAAATCGACCCCTGTGGTACGAACTTTCATCATCCACTCTATTATTCGCGCCGAAGCAATGTTTTTAGAACAAAATATGACTTCGTCGGCTTCATAAATCATAATGGCCTCGTTCAGTTGTCCAATATTGCCCAAACACCACAAATCTTCGCTGGGCAATTCATGTGTTTGCAAATATCCCAATACATTTACCTTGGCTTTTACCTGGTCCAGCATCAATCTTACCCGCTCACATTCTTCTTTGGCTCCCACCAGCAGCGTGCGTTTTATTTTCGATTCGCCCAGGCGAATGTCGCGATGCAAAAGGAAATGCTTGATAAACCTTGTGAGGAAAATGGAAAAAACAGAGCCGACAAAGCCTATCAAAATCAACGCTCTTGAATATCGGAAATCTTCCAAAAAGTTACTCACCCCCGAAATGAGCAAAGTTCCCCATGCGGCCCCCCTCAAAATTTTATAAAACCTGAACTCTTTGTCATATCCGCCACTGAAATATATCAACACCAGCCAACAAACAATGTACACCGGCAATATGACATGTAAATAAATGGATGGATAATACCCCTCTTGGTCTTTGACATGTATTTCCCAAAAATGCGTGACCGATAGCATGAGGGCGTATATGACCGAAAACTCAAGTATTGGCAACCACATTATTTTGTAAAACCTTGCTACAATTGCAATGGCAGCCCGCAGGTAAATGGCGCAATTAATGAAAAAACTAAAAAGCCCTGCTTTTTGCTGTGAAAAATGCTTCTTTGCAAAAATAATCATGGCTCGGTAAAACACGAACACATAGTTTACGCTGGTTCGCTTGGTACTTTCGCCCTTGTAATGAATGATGCGTGTGTCCGGAAAATAAAAATTTTTGTATCCTGCTTTGATAACACGGTACGAAAGGTCAATATCCTCTCCATACATAAAGTAATCTTCATCCAAAAACCCTATTTTGTCCAATACCGACTTGCGTAACAGCATAAAAGCGCCTGCCAGTACTTCCACCTCATGTGTTTTGTTTTCGTCTAAAAAACCTAAATGGTACCGACCAAATACTTTTGATTTGGGAAACAATTTGGAAAGACCGAAAATTTTGAAAAAAGCCACGAGAGGAGTGGGCAAACCGCGTTTCGATTCGGGCAAAAAATTTCCCTTACCGTCGAGCATTTTCACGCCCAATGCTCCCGCTTCGGGGTGTGAATCCATGAAAGAGCAGCATTTTGTCAAACAGTCTTCTTCCAATACTGTATCTGGGTTCAACAAAAGCACATATTCGCCATTCGAAAGGCGAATAGCCTGATTATTGGCTTTCGAAAAACCTACATTTTCTTTGTTTGCGATAAGGTTTACATCGGGAAAACGCTTTCGTATCATTTGCAACGAACCATCTACCGAATTGTTGTCGACCACAAATATTTCGGCCTCTAATCCTTTAACTGCTTTCTGTACCGAAAGCAAAACCTGTTCTAGGAAATAACTAACATTGTAGTTAACTATGATGATGGAAATCTTTTTCACAAAGAAAGATAGAGGTCAGCGGAAAAGTAAGCGATAGGCCGTTTCTTTGTTTTTGCACAAATATAACAAAATATCATTCTTTACTTTTTAATGACTAAAATCAAGCCCAAACTTGCAATTTAATGGCTAAGTTTGAATGCAAAATTTTCGAATGGGACTCATCGATTGGGTAACAAGATTTAAACCCTTCTTTTCACTTTACAATCTTTTTCAGTATAAGATGCTGAAAAACAATATCCCACTTTATAAAAAATGGGGTATTCGCAAAAAATATTTCAACAGTATATCTAGCAAAGATTTTCAACACATACAAAACCAAGATACTCCTTGGCTCGATAGTGGCAATTCTGCCAACTTACTTCCGCAACATCCTATCTTCAAAAGCCTTGCCGCCCAACATCAGTCTGCTTTGCTCCATTGGTCAAAAAACGGATATGCCATTTTGCCCGCATTTTTTTCGGAAAACGAAATTGAAATAATTAACAAAGAAATAGACAGTATGCTGAAACAAAAGAAATTGAAATGGAAATATAAAAATAAATTGATGTTTTCGGTAGATAAATCGGCTTTAATTAGGGCAACAGCCAACAAAAAAAACCTAACCGATATCTTGTCTTTGCTTTTAGGAAAAAAGGCAAACCTTTTCCAAAGCATCAATTTTTACCATGGAAGCCAGCAAGCCGCGCACTCCGACATTGTGCACATGACCACCTTTCCGCAAGGTTACTTAATAGCCTGCTGGATTGCCTTGGAAGATGTGGGGCCAGCACAAGGACCACTATTTTACTATCCTGAAAGCCACAAACTTCCATATTTCTTGAACGATGCTTATGCCCATGGTGGAAACGAATACTTTATTGGCGAAAACGCTTATAAAAACTATGAAACTGCCCTTGAAAATCAGATAATTGAAAAGGGACTGGAGAAAAAAACATTCATCGCCCAAAAAGGTGATGTGCTCATATGGCACGCAAACCTACTTCATGGAGGAAGCCCCATTTCCAATAAAAATTTAACGAGAAAAAGCATGGTCATGCACTATTTTGCCGAAGGCGTCATTTGCTATCACGAAATTTCACAAAGACCTGCTTTAATTAAAAATATCTAATACTCGCCCTCTTGAATAGCCAATACCCAAAACCTATTTTTAACTTTGCCATATGGCTGTAAAATTTGACAATTCAATCAAGATTGGCGTTTTGGGAGGCGGTCAGTTGGGACGTATGCTTATTCAATCTGCTATTGATTTAGATTTGGACATTGCCATTCTAGATCCCGATCCACATGCCCCATGCAAATCACTGTGCAACAAATTTGTACAAGGCGCCTTCCAAGATTACGAAACGGTGGTGTCGTTTGGAAAAGACTTGGATTTAATCAGTATCGAAATAGAAAATGTGAACATTGAGGCCTTAAAAAAATTGCGCTCAATGGGTAAAAAAATATTTCCACAGCCCGAAGTAATTGAACTCATTCAAGACAAGCGCACCCAAAAGAAATTTTATCGTGACCACCACATACCTACTGCGGATTTTGTTTTAACAGAAAATAAAGCACATGCCAGCGAATATGTACATTTTTTACCTGCCTTCCACAAATTGGGAAAAGGTGGCTACGACGGCAAAGGAGTACAACCTATTTTGAACATAAACGATTTTACCAACGCTTTTGACCAACCTGGACTTTTGGAAAAAAAAGTAGACTACCAAAAGGAAATTTCGGTCATCGTGGCCCGAAACGAAGTAGGCGAAATTTGCTCTTTTCCTGTAGTAGAAATGGTTTTCGATCCTGTTTACAATTTAGTCGATTACCTCATTTCGCCTGCGCAAATCGAAGAGAAATATCGGTCTCAAGCCGACCTTGTGGCCAAAAAAGTGGCCGAATCGCTAAAAATAGTCGGTATTTTAGCAGTGGAAATGTTTTTGACAAAAGAAGGGGAAATTTTGGTCAATGAAATTGCACCCCGACCACACAACAGTGGCCACCATACCATCAAAGCCAACACCACCTCGCAGTACGAACAGCATTGGCGCGCCATCTTGGGCTTACCTTTTGGCAACACCAACGCACACAAACTTTCAGCAATGATCAATGTACTGGGTACAAAAGGATACGAAGGCGAAGCCGTTTATGTCGGTTTGCACGAAGTACTAAAATTAGACGGCGCCCATATTCATTTGTACGGGAAAAAAAAGACCAAATCATCACGCAAAATGGGCCATATCATCATCATGGACGACAACCTTGAAAGCCTTCAAGAAAAAGTAAAATACGTGAAAGAAACAATACAAGTAATCGCATGAAAAACGCAGTGGTAGGTATCATTATGGGTAGCCAGTCCGACCTGAAAATAATGGCCGAGGCAGCCCAGATTTTGGAACAACTTCAAGTTCCCTTCGAATTGACCGTTGTTTCGGCTCATCGCACACCGGTGCGTATGTACGAATATGCCTCTACTGCCGCCGAAAGGGGCTTGAAAGTAATTATCGCAGGTGCCGGCGGTGCTGCACATTTGCCTGGCATGGTAGCTTCAATCACTCATTTGCCTGTAATAGGAGTTCCTGTAAAATCTAGCAATTCTATAGATGGGTGGGACTCTGTGCTTTCCATTCTTCAAATGCCAGGCGGTATTCCAGTAGCCACTGTCGCCTTAAACAGCGCACTAAATGCAGGCTTGCTTGCAGCCCAAATTATTGGAACTTCCAACCCCGATATAACAGAAAACCTAAAGGCTTACAAAGAAAGCCTGAAGATAAAAGTGGAAAGTTCGGCAAGTGATATAGAAGAAAAGGGGTACAAAATGTTTATATAGCTAACCACAAAGCCAAAGCCTCATCTTCTTTTTCTCTCATTATTTTGGCTTCTGCTGTGGTCTTGTCCTTATATCCCAAAAGATGAAACAACCCGTGTGCCATAACCCTATTTAATTCATTTTCAAAGGATACATTGTACTGACAAGCGTTTTCCTTCACCCTATCTACACTTATGTAAATGTCGCTTTCGAGTGGAAGAGGGTGTTCTTGATAACGAAATGTAATGATGTCGGTAAGGGTGTCGTGTTGTAAATGCGTTTTATTTAGTGAGAGCAAATATTCATCATCGCAAAAAATAAAATTTATGGAAAGAATGCTGCCCTGATGGATAGCCACAATTTGAGACAACCACTTTCGTAGTTTTGACTTGCCCTTTAGTTTAAAAGAGGATAGTTCAGAATGGAATGAAAGAGTAGGCAATGGCAATATCAGTTCATGTTGAATTTCATTTCCACTACACGTCCTTTGTCGGAAAAAACAATCTCATCGCACAAATTTCGCATCAAAAAAACTCCACGTCCGTACGGTTTGCTTATATTCTCAGGCAAAGTAGGATCAGCTAAAGAATTGGGATCGAAACCACTTCCTTGGTCTTCTATAACAAATTTTAAGTCTTTGGCACCAATAATAAGCGAAATACTGACCAATTTCTTCCTATCGTTTCCATTACCATGCTTGATGGCATTGTTTACCGACTCGGTCACGGCAACCATGATGTTTCCATAAAGATCATCGGCTATGTGAAATTTTTCTTTTGCATTGTCGATAAAACTTTCCACTATGCGAATGTTTTCGAACATAGATGGGATTTGGATTGAAATCTTTTCCATAGCGTGGCTAAGATACATTACTGACTAATTTTTTGAAAATATTGTCCCACTTTCTCTTTGTAATACGGATTTAAACTAGGTGGGGTTGACTTTAGCATTTCTATTTGTTTTTCTTTTTCTTTCAAATATTTATCCAATGCAGGTGGCAATTTTCTATCAATGTCTTGTTTTCCGACATTTGATTCCCGTTTTTCTTCAAATTCTCTTTCGCGCAATGCCTTCTCGCTTTCTAACAATCTAGTAACAATATCATTTTGACGAATAATAGTTTGAGAAGAAAGCTGCTTAAAAGCCAAATCCCTCTCCGTTTCTTCCATCTTTTTGGCAAGTTCTTTGAGTTGTTGTTTGCCGTTTTGGTCTAAATTACCTTTACCTTCCATGTCCATTAACATTTTCCTAATGGCTTGTTGTTCAGCAATGAGTTGGGCTAGATCTTGCGAAAACTCTTTGCCACTTTTGCCACTTTGCTTTAATTCGCCAATTTTTTTGTTCAATGCTCTTTGCAAATCGCTTATATTCCTACCTTTCCCTTTTCCACCTGGTTTTTTGCATTGGCCACGTCCAGGCTTACTTTTCATTTGCCTGCTTTCGTCTTGCAATTGTTTTAGCACCTCAGACAACATTAAGGCGAGATTGTTCATGGAGGTCATGGCAAACTGCTGTTTTCCAGCAGAAATATCGGGGTGTCGCATTTTCAAATCAGCAATACTCTCCTTGATATAATCGTTCATTTCACCTACTTCTTTGGTCACAAACTTTTTCACCTGAAAAACACGCTTGGACAAGGCATATAGGGTATCTTCCACCATTTTAGCGTCGTCTTTCAGCTTCATTTGCCTTTGCAAAAGGCCCACATAACGTGGGTCTGTTTGGTTTATTTTTTTAAATTCTTTCATTAAAGTTTCTTGTTCAAAAGATAACGTCAACAAATTTTCGAGCAAAAAGCGCAAATTTTCAATATTTTCATCTACTACCTCTGCCTCCATCTCTTGTTGAGCTTTTTGCAATTGTTCCTTTAAGTCCTCCATTTGCTCGGCCGCCGATTTTTGCTGTTTTTGTGCTCCCTTTTTATTTCCCTGCCCAAGTTGTTCCAAACTATTCTGTTGTTTTTCGCTGATTGATTTTTGTATTGCCTCCTCTTTGTCGAAACCGTTTTTTTCTTCCAAGCTTTTGTTCAACTGATCCAATTGCTTCAAATCTTCCCTCAATCCTTCAAACTTGTCGTTCAAATTTTGCTGTGCTATTTTTTGGTTGTCAATGTTATCGTTTGGCGTTTTTTGCGAGAGTTTATCTTGATCTTTTGAAAGCTGGTCTATTTTCTGTACGGCATTTTCTAACTCTTTTTCAAATTTCAATTGCTTGAACATTTCCAACATTCGCTCCAATTCTTTGTCGAATCGCTGTTGCTTGCTTTCAATTTTATCCAATAAATCTTTTATCTCGGAACTGTTGTTTTTTTCTTCCATCAATTTTTGTAATTCTTGATACAATTTGAGGGTTTCATCGTCCAACAAGGCCTTCATCAATTCTTGCAGTTGCTGCGTTTTTTCTATCAAATTTTCGCTAATATGTATGAATTTTTCTTCTTTTGTATTGATGAGTTCGTTCTGTTTCTGCAAGTCTTCCAACCTTTCCTTCAATTCTTTTTGTTTTTGTAGCAGTTCTTCCAAGTTTTTACGGTCTTGCCAGTTCAAGTCTTTTTTATTTTTTAGATTATTCTGCAACTTGTCCAACTGCTTACTAATAGCTTTTGATTGAGAATGAGAATTGCTGAGATTTTGAGATGTCTCTGCTTTTTTGCTTCGCAATTCATCGGCAATTGTTCTTTCAGATGGAAGTTCCAAAAGATATGTCTCAGAGCTAACCGACTTAGGGCCATTCACCCCGTCATTGTCCCATACCTTCACGTAGTATTCAAGTTTGTCACCCGAACTTAGGTGCAGCGAATCGAGCAACCAATTGAGGTAAAAATTTTGATAGTTGTTGCCTTTTGAAAATCGTATGGGGAAATTGTAGGTTACTGCTTTGGTTACCTGCGACTTACGCAGTACATTGTAAAAAACACGTAAACTCGAAAAACCATAGTCGTCTTCAATAGTGCCGCCTAATAAAATGTAATTGAAAAGACTGCTATCCTTCACCGGCACAACACTAATCTTGGGCATTACATCGGGCGCAACATTCACGGTATATTCCAAATCTCCATCAGCTTTTGCCTTGTCGTTCACCAACTTAAGTTTGTATTGGAAACTCTTATTTGCAATAGTAGAAAACGAAAATCCATTCATAAGCCCTGCTTCCAAAATGGTAGGGGTTGACTCGTGGCTCATTTCAACCCTAACCTGATCGGTGTATAGGCAATTTATGTCCCAAACTATACGAGTGCCCTCAGGGACATTCAAATTGCCTACATTTTTTAAATACTCATCTTTCCTGCCCAAATAATTTGGAAAGTGCAATTGGGCATTCAAGTCACCTATCAAAGGTTTGTTTATTATGCGTATATCATATTCTTGCGAGAAAAAACCTGCTCCTTCTAGTTGAAAAGATATCTCGTCATGCAAACGAGGAAATGTAAAAGAATACTCCCCCCTCTCGTTTGAAGACAACACATGTTCTTGACCATTGTAAATAATACGCACAATTTCAGGGATTTCTTTTCCCTCAATCAAAAACTTTAATACAAAATCTTCATTACGAAAAGCATTCAAATGCCTGTTCAAAAGTCGAAAAGTAAATGGGGCAGGTTTTGGAAATATTTGGTTGAAACTTGCAATACGCTTTGGACTTTCGGTAATTAAGCCAGGAAACAGGGCTGCACCAAAACCTATCACCAATATCAGTGGAAATAAAAATCTTGCATACTTTTTGTTTTGACCAAAGTCAATAGCTTTCCCAAAAGGCACATTAATAAGTTCATCCGATTTTTGCCTTACACTTGCCATGGCCAAGGAGTTAGCATCACCCAACTTCCACAATTGAAGAACATTCAACAACTTGTCTTTTACTTGCGGAAAAATTTTCCCCAATTCTCTTGCAGCTTTTTCATCAGACATTATGGTATCGGCATTCCACAAGCTATATAATGGCCGAAATACAAATATGAATGCAATAAATAGTGTCAATCCAACAAATGAAAAAAGGAATAATGCCCTTATAGCCGAACCAAACCAGCCAAAATATTCAAGCAAACTGATGAAAAAAAAATACCCTAATACAATTGAAACGAATAAAATAATGCCTCTTACCAACAAGTTGACAAAAAACTTCTTCTTGTATTCTCGTACCGAATCGTAAAGTTGTGGAGGAAAAAGATCTTTGGCCATATTGTCCAAATTTGTCTTACAAAGTTAAAAACAATCGGACACACTTGCTGATAGCTTATCATTATTGCCCAAAAAGCAAAAAAAAAGGCTACCTAAGTAGCCTCTAAAAAGCAAGAATTAAACAAATTATACAGAAGTAGGAACAACCGAAACAAAGGATTTATTCTCTCTCCCTTTCTTAAATAATATAGTACCATCTACCAATGCAAATAGAGTGTGATCTTTTCCTAGACCGACATTTTGACCTGGATTATGTACTGTACCCCTTTGTCTCACAATTATATTTCCAGCTTTGGCAGTTTGACCACCATAAAGCTTAACTCCTAAACGCTTGCTGTGCGATTCACGACCGTTTCGGGTGCTACCTGCGCCTTTCTTGTGTGCCATTCTTTTATACTATTTAGAAATGTTTTCTATCAATACTTTGGTATAATCTTGTCTGTGGCCATTTAATTTTCTGTAGCCTTTTCTCCTTTTCTTTTTGAAAACTAGAACCTTATCGCCACGTACATGTTCCAATACTTTCCCGCTCACTTTGGCTCCGGCCACTGTAGGAACACCCACACTAACCTTGCCATTATCATCCAACAAAAGTATTTTGTCAAAGCTTACAGCTTCTCCAGCAGCTACTTGAAGGTGATCGGTATATAAATACTTGTCTTTTTCTACTTTATATTGCTTTCCAGCGATATCAACAATTGCGTACATCGTTGCAGGATTTTTGAAAATGGATTGCAAAGCTATGACTATTAATTTAATATACCAACATCATTTTAAAAATCATATTTTTACGCCGTTCCTAAAGGTTTCAAAAAAAAGATGTGCGTTTTCAAGCAAAATTAATTAATTCGATAGTTAAAGATATCTATATTAAATACCTTAATTTCATTTATTTATATAATTTATTGTACTAATCTAAGTCGATTTTTTCCCTATTTTTTTACTCTTTTTTGCTTTGATATCAGGGGCTAATTTAACGATATTTGTATCGACGAGAGCCCAAAAAATAACAACTTATAAATCCTAAGTATTGGGCAATTTTAAAGATTTTATCTCAACAGAGAAACCATTAAACGCTAATCACTTTTGTAATATGGCTCAGGCTGAACCTCTTTTGAAAGAAAACAAAGACCGTTTTGTGCTATTTCCCATCATGCACGATGACATTTGGAAGATGTACAAGCAGGCCGAAGCAAGTTTTTGGACTGCGGAAGAAATCGATTTGTCAACCGATTTGGCCGACTGGCAAAAATTAAACGATGGTGAACGCCATTTTATTTCACATGTACTGGCCTTTTTTGCCGCCTCAGACGGTATTGTAAATGAGAATTTAGCAGTCAATTTTCTATCGGAAGTACAATATCCAGAAGCAAAGTGCTTCTATGGGTTCCAAATCATGATGGAAAACATCCACTCTGAGACTTACTCTTTATTAATAGATACTTATATAAAGGATGCCGCTGAAAAAGACCGACTACTTCACGCTTTGGAAACAGTACCTTGTGTAACCAAAAAAGGCGAATGGGCTATCAAGTGGATTGGTAGCGGAAATTTTGTAGAAAGACTAATTGCGTTTGCAGCAGTTGAAGGTATTTTCTTTTCAGGTAGCTTCTGTTCTATATTCTGGTTGAAAAAGCGTGGTTTAATGCCTGGTTTAAGCTTTTCCAATGAACTCATCTCGCGCGACGAGGGTTTGCATTGCGACTTTGCCTGCTTACTTTACAATCATCACATAAAAAACAAGTTGCCAAAAGAACGGGTTTATGAAATCATATTGAACGCAGTAGAAATAGAAAAAGAATTTATTACCGACGCACTACCTGTTGCTCTTATAGGAATGAATGCCAAACTAATGTCGCAATACATCGAATTTGTAGCCGATAGATTACTCGGGGCTCTTGGTTTGGCAAAACATTATAACGTTTCCAATCCATTCGATTTTATGGAAATGATTTCGCTACAAGGAAAAACCAACTTCTTCGAGAAGAGGGTGGCCGAGTATCAGAAAGCTGGAGTGATGGGCGGCAACAGCGAAAAAGAAGCTCATGCCTTTACATTAGAAGAAGATTTTTAATCCCAAATAAACGCATTACAAAATAATTAAATTTTCATATAATGATAGTTATCAAAAGAGACGGGCGTAGGGAATCTGTCAAATTCGACAAAATAACAGCCCGCTTAGAAAAATTAAGTTATGGCCTCGATACCCGTTTTGTACAGCCAGTAGATGTTGCAAAAAAAGTAGTGAACGGCATTTACGATGGCGTAACTACCGAAGAATTGGATCGTCTTGCTGCAGAGACTGCCGCTTCGATGACTACCAAGCACCCCGATTATGCGCTTTTGGCTGCACGTGTTGCCATATCCAATCTGCACAAAACTACTAGTAAGTCTTTTTACAATACCATGAAAAGACTTTACACCTACTTAGACCCTAAAACTGGCGACAATGCTTCGCTCATTTCCAAAGATGCTTTCGAGGTAATACGTAAAAATGCCGAACTACTCGACTCTTCCATTATTTATGACCGCGATTTCGGATACGATTATTTCGGTTTCAAAACATTGGAAAAATCGTACCTGCTTAAACTCGACGGCAAAGTAGTAGAACGCCCACAACACATGCTAATGCGCGTAGCAGTTGGCATTCACATGAATGATGTGGATGCGGTAATAGAAACGTACAACTTGCTGTCGGAAAAATGGTTTACGCATGCGACCCCTACCCTTTTCAATGCCGCTACCCCCAAACCGCAAATGTCTTCTTGCTTTTTGCTGAGCATGAAAGACGACAGTATCGATGGCATTTATCAAACTTTGGCCCAAACTGCCAAGATTTCTCAGTCGGCAGGCGGTATTGGATTGGCTATACATAATGTAAGGGCTACAGGTTCTTATATTAAAGGTACGAACGGTACATCAAACGGAATTATTCCCATGTTGCGTGTTTTCAACGACACGGCTCGTTATGTAGATCAAGGTGGGGGAAAACGCAAAGGCGCCTTTGCCGTGTATTTGGAGCCTTGGCATGCCGATGTTTTTGAGTTCTTACAACTAAAAAAGAACCACGGAAAAGAAGAAATGCGCGCGCGTGACTTATTCTTGGCTCTTTGGATTCCAGACTTATTCATGAAACGTGTGGAAGCCAACGAAGAATGGTCTTTGTTCTGCCCCAATGAAGCTCCTGGACTATCCGATTGCCACGGAGAAGAATTCGAGAAACTGTATGAAAAATACGAACGAGAAGGCAGGTCTCGTAAAATCGTAAAAGCGCAAATACTTTGGTACGAAATATTGGAAGCCCAAATAGAAACTGGCGTGCCGTACATGCTTTTCAAAGACCACGCCAATCGCAAATCGAACCAAAAGAATTTGGGGACTATCAAATCGTCCAATCTTTGCACTGAGATTATTGAATATACCGATCCTGACGAAGTGGCTGTGTGCAATTTGGCCTCTTTAGCTTTGCCCAAATTCATTATTGACGGCAAATTCGACCATCAAAAATTGTATGAGGTCACTAAAGTAGTAACTAAAAACTTGAATAAGGTAATCGACCTCAACTACTATCCTGTACCTGAAGCCGAAAATAGCAACAAACGTCACCGCCCTATAGGTTTGGGCATACAAGGTTTGGCAGATACGTTCATCATGTTACGCATGCCATTCGATTCCGAAGAAGCACGCTTACTAAACGAAGATATTTTCGAGACGATTTATTTTGCCGCCATGGAAGCTTCTATGGAATTAGCACAAAAAGAAGGATCTTACCCAACTTTCAAAGGCTCACCAGTTTCAAAGGGCATTTTCCAATTCGATATGTGGGGCAAAACACCACGCAGCAATCGCTGGGATTGGACTACTTTGAAACAAGAAGTAAAAAAACACGGGGTACGCAACTCCCTATTGGTAGCCCCTATGCCTACAGCGTCTACTTCTCAAATTTTGGGAAATAACGAATGCTTCGAGCCATATACTTCTAACATCTATTCTAGACGGGTGCTTTCGGGCGAATTTGTAGTAGTAAATAAACACTTGTTGAAAGACCTTATCGAACTAAACTTGTGGAACGAAAAGATGAAAAACAAGCTCATCGAGTCGAACGGTTCGGTTCAAAAAATTGCCGAAATCCCACAAAACTTGAAAGACCTTTACAA